>CAXDOW010000032.1:0-18066 GCA_963991165.1 uncultured Flavobacteriales bacterium
ACTCCACTTTCTTTTTCATCCTTAATGATAGCCCAATTTATAGGAGCTGCTCCACGGTATTTTGGTAGGAGGGAAGCATGTAAGTTAAAGGTTCCTTTTGGAGGCATATCCCAGATGATTTGCGGCAATTTTCTGAATGCAACTACTACCTGAATATCAGCATTCAATGACTTTAAGTTTTCAATAAATGTACTATTTTTTAGATTTTTGGGTTGAAATACGGTCAAGTTATTGTCAAGTGCATATTTTTTGACCGAAGACATATTCAATTTTTGACCTCTACCTGACGGTTTGTCGGGGGCTGTAACCACACCAACTATATGGTAACCCAAATTTACCATTCTTCGCAGTGAGGCAGTGGCAAATTCGGGTGTTCCCATAAACACGATTCTTAAATTCGATTTCATTGTGGACGAAATTACACTTTTTTACAAGTACCAGAGTAATTTCTTTTTTTCATTAAATATAATTTGATCATTATCACTCAAGAATTGTAATACTTCTACTATTTTATCTTCTCTGAAATCGATAAGAGTCATAATAATTTCTTCGACTGACATGGCCTCCTTTTTTAACAATTGTTCGATCTGATTTACTATTTTATCAAATTCTTCATTGCTAACATTTAGTTTATTTCTTTGTAAGCAAACGTCACATTTCCCACATTTGATATTATTTTTTTCCCCGAAATATCGAATTAAAAAAGAACTTCTACATTGATGTTGATTTTTAACATAATCAATAACAGTATTGGATTTTTCTATCTCATTAGCTTTTCGAACTTGTAAGGATTGACTTGACAAATGTAGTCGTTTTACATTCAGTCGTGGTTTTAAGTAGATGAGTTTTGGTTGACTATTTTGTGGTATGTAGTGTAAAACATCCATGGCGTCGAGTTTTGTAAGTTTTTCTTTTATTTCCTCGGTGCTTAATTGTGCTCTTTTGGCTAAAATACTTTCTTGAATTTTTGTAAACGTTTCAAATAGTGTGCCATACGAACGGAGTAATATTTTTAGTAGATTATCGTACGCTTTGTTTGCAATTTGAAATGTGTAGAGTTCACTATGTGAAAGCTTAATGTAAATCCTTGAGGGTAGGTTGACGGCTTCGTTTAATTTTATCAATTCCTCTTTTTCAAGAAGTTTTAAAACGTTGAACGTCTTTAAAAATTCAAGATTGTATTTTTCACAAAATGGTATTAATTGAAAGGAGTATTCAGTGCCTTGTCCACTCCCTTCAGCAATCCCCAAATGATTGGCAAGCTGTTGATAAACGTGTCTCACATCTTCAATGTTGGGATAATGCATTTCAATATCTTCTTGAAGATGTTGTATGTCGAGTGTATTACAAATCAAGATAGCATACCCCAATTTTCTATCTCGTGCGGCTCTTCCTGCTTCTTGATAGTAGGATTCTAAATTGAATGGTAGATGGTTATGAATGACTAATCGAACGTCAGATTTATCGATGCCCATGCCAAAGGCGTTTGTGGCCACCATAACACGAACGTGGTTTTGTAACCACTGTTTTTGTTTGGTAAGCCGTTCTTCATAATCTAGTCCGCCATGGTAGTAGTGAGAAGAAATACCACATTCTCTGAGAAATACATGAAGCCGTTTAGTTTCTTTTCTTGTTTTACAATATATGACGGATGACCCCTTTACTCTATTGAGAACTTGTATGATCTTTTGATCTTTGTCCTCTTGATACAACACAACATAGGATAATTCTTCTCTATAAAAACTTCTTTTTATAATATGCTTATTCTTAAATTCTAGTTTTTCTTGTATGTCTTCGGTAACCAATTTGGTGGCTGTGGCTGTGAGTGCTACTATGGGTGCGTTTGTAATGCTTCTAATATTAGCTATTTTCAAATAAGAAGGTCTAAAATGATAACCCCATTGAGAAATACAATGTGATTCATCAACAGCAACAAGATTAATAGTCATCTTTTCGAGTCTTTTTTTGACCATTTCGTTTTCTAGTCTCTCTGGAGAGAGATATAAAAACTTATAATTTCCATAGATGCAGTTGTCTAAAGCAACATCTTGTTCTGACATTGTTAATCCTGACGTTATGGCTACTGCTTTGATATTTTTGCCTTTCAAATGACTCACTTGGTCATTCATGAGGGCAATTAAAGGCGAGATTACAATACAAATGCCTTCCAACATCATGGCGGGAACTTGATAACATATGGATTTCCCTCCACCTGTGGGGAGCAAAACGAGGGTATCTTTTCCTTCCAAAACGGAATCTATAACTTCTAATTGAGACTCTCTGAAATCGTCAAAGCCCCAATATTTTTTTAAAACTTCGTGTGGACTTAACATCCTTACGAAGATAGGAATTAGATTTTACTGAGTATAAACTTTGTTCTTAATAATGGACTTAGCTTTGGTACTTCAATAAGCGAATAGTTGAATTGACTATAAACTTGTGTGAGCTCATGATAAATAGTTTTAGCTTCTTCAAATGACTCTAAACGCTCACGGTCAACGGTATAAATATCGTTCCAAGGGGGAAGAATAAAAACTGACGAAAAATATCGATGATCTTCACAGTCAGATATCATATATTTGGGAATGGCATGATTATTAGCTTGCATATAGGCCAGAGTATCAAGCATACTTCTATCATAAAACTGTAGGTCGTTGTGAGCTTTGTGAAAGTCTTGTTTTCTAATGTTGAATATGTGTTCTTCAAAAGGAAGATCCTTGTGTACGGTAGTAATATTCATGTTTGAAATGATATCTCTTGAAACTTCCTCAAAACAAATAAAGCTCTGACGTTTTAACTCATCTACGATAGTAGTTTTTCCACTGCCAGGCCCACCTGTTATGACAATTCGTTTCATAGTAAGAAAGCGCCTACTAAAGCAATGCCAACCCCTAAAAAAATGGCAATACCTTTTCGACTATTGAATTGATGCCCTTCACTGCTTTCAAACAATATGGTGGTAGAAATGTGTAGAAAAATACCAATAACTAATGCAGATATTTCTTGAAAGTAAAAAGAAACACTACTGATGTATTGACTAACAAAAAGCCCTAACGGTGAAGTCATAGAAAAGAGTAAGACAAGTAAAATAACTCGTAACAAGCTCATGTTGCTTTGTATGAGCATGTGGGTCAACACCATACTTACTGGAATCTTATGCAAAGCAATTCCCGATAACAAACTTCCATGAATATGCGAATGGTTAGAATGATGATGATGAATTCCAAGAGGCATACCTTCAATGAATGAATGAATACACAATCCGACTAAAATACTAAAGGGAACTGTTCCATGAATGTGATTGTGGCCATGTTCAACACCTTTTGAAAATTGCTCTAATATGAGTTGAATTAAAAAGCCAATTAGAACAAATAGACCTGTCTTGAGATTATTTTCATTGTTAAAGGTTTCAGGAATCAAATGTAAAATAGTAATGGAAAATAAATAGGCACCACTAAATGATATTAGAAGTTTGGTGGTATTGTTCGAAATCGTTTTGAATCTGAAGGCAATAAATGCTCCCAAAAATACCGATGAAAAAAGTACGATGTATTGTATTAAATCCATTTTTGAGTCAAAATTATTAAGCGAGGAGATTGTTTATCGTTAAACTCATTAAGCGAATAATCGCCCCACAAATTTAAAATTTTCATTCCGTTATTTTGAAAAAATCGCATAAAATCATGGTATGTGAAAGCATGGACTTTTTCAGTAAAATGATGGTGTTGACCATGGTGCTGAAAGTTAATTTCTTTGATGATTGTTTGTTCTTTAAATGTTCTTTTAATGTGAAATTGTATGGAGTCAATCTGTTTGATTTCTTCTGTAACCAGTTCAGCAATGATTTTTTCTGAATTCATAAAATCTATAATGAGTTTCCCCCCTTTTTTTAAATTTTTGGCCATAGCCGATATGGCTGTTTCATGTTCGCTGTAAGTGTCAAAGTATCCGAAACTAGTAAACAGGTTAAGGACATAATCAAAATGATTTTCCTTATAAACGTCTCTCATGTCATGAACTTTGAAATGGAGATTGCTGTTAGAATTTTGATTGGCAAAGTCAATGCTGTTTTGAGAAAGATCAATACCTTCAACATGGAAACCTTTTTGGTGTAAGGTGATGGCATGTCGGCCTTTACCGCAAGCCACATCCAAAAATAGGTGATGTTTGCTTGGATTTAAAACCTCAACAAGATGGTTTAAGAATAAGTGGGCTTCATCCTCATTTCTGTCTCTGTATAAAATGTGATAGTATGGACTATCAAACCACGATTCATACCAGTTGTTCATGCTTCAAATTTAAATAAATATGGTTATTTATTAACTAACTTTGTTATATGAAAAAAAAGGATAATAAACACTTTCAAATGATTGCCAAAACACAGCTAGGATTGGAAACGGTATTGGCTAAGGAGTTAACACAATTGGGAGCAAAAGATGTAGAGATATTAAACAGAGCGGTTTCTTTTTCTGGTGATTTAGGATTTATGTACAAAGCAAATTTGAATTTACGAACAGCATTTAAAATATTGGTACCTACATATCGTTTTTCGGCTCGAAAGGATACAGATATTTATCAACAAATCGTTCAAATAGATTGGTCGCAATATCTTGATATAAACAACACATTTGCAGTAGATGCAGTGGTTCACTCAGATTTCTTTACTCATAGTCATTATGTAGCACTAAAGGTAAAAGATGCTATCGTAGACTTTTTTAGGGATTATACTAAAGGGAAACGTCCCAATGTTGATACGGTTTCGCCAGACCTTAAAATTAATCTTCATATTTCCAATGATAAGTGTACTCTTTCGTTGGATAGTTCTGGCCAATCTCTTCATAAGAGAGGGTATCGCAAAGCAGTTAATGAAGCTCCCATCAATGAAGTATTGGCCGCCGGATTAATACTTTTGAGTGATTGGGATAAGCACAGTGATTTTTTAGATCCTATGTGTGGTTCAGGAACTATTTTGATAGAAGCGGCTATGATAGCTTGTCATATTCCTGCTGGTATTCATAGGCAAGATTTTGGTTTTATGCACTGGAAGAATTACGATGATCAGTTATGGCAAACCATTAAAACAGCATCCATGAAAAAGACCATAGATTTTCAAGGTAAAATTATTGGTTGTGATCGCTCTTTTCGTTCTGTTAGAAAAGCTCAAGAAAATATCAAGGACGCTATGTTGGAAGATTTTATACAAGTTAAAAGGGCTAATTTTATGAGACAGCCCGAGCCTTTAGATAATGGTGGAACACTTCTTTTTAATCCTCCCTATGGCGAGAAACTCAGGGTTCCTGAAGATGAATTTTATACCCATATTGGTGATACCTTGAAAAAACACTATTCAGGTTGTAATGCCTGGTTTATTACGTCCGATATGCAGGGCATTAAAAACGTAGGTTTAAAGCACTCTAAAAAAATAAAAATTTTCAACGCAAATCTAGAGTGTCGTTTTTTAAAATACGAAATGTATGACGGTACAAAAAAGCACTCAAAGAAAAACTAAGACCAATTGACACTATAGAACTTACCAGGCACCATTAGTACCCTAAAAGCTCTTGTGCCTTTTTGATAGAAATTTCTTTGTTTTTGTAAAAAGCAATCGGATAGCATCCATCATACCCCATTTTGGTGAGTTTATTGAGGCGTATCATGGCGGCTTGAATATTTGAAAAAGACCCTGATGTGAATCTAAAGATATCAGTTTCGATTTCAGTCTTTTCTATTCCTTCTATCTCACTTACTTTTGCAATATCAACAATTTCATCTTTGCTAAATACTCCTACTTGAACCTTGTAAATGATGTCTCCGTAAGTCGCTTCCGCTTCTTGATTTTGTTGAATATCCATGTATTGAGTGGCATCAACCAATTGACCATCTTTTAAGGCCACAACTTTGGCGTTTTCGTAGCTCATAAAATACAATTCATTTCTTCTAACAAGAGCTTCTTCATAAGAAGAGAAACCGTCGGTGAAAATACGTTTCAAACCATCATTTCCTTCAAAGACAAGAATGTCGTCTAGTTCATAAAAATCCAAATCTACTTCTTTTAAAATGTCAAGTTGAACTCTGAAAACGATGTCTTGCATTGGCGGTAAGTCTTCTAATTTTTCGGATGCTCTGGCACTTTTTTCTTGCTTTATTTCCTCACCACTTACCATTCTCAAGTCTCCTTGTCTGTCTTCAACAATTGAAACATCTTTGTAGCCACTGCTAATTAGTTGCATTCGACGTTGATTGGCTTTTAACAAGTCTTCAAATTCACCTGAATAATAGACTGTATATTCGTTTTGTCTAGTACTTTTCAAATTACTAATACTCATTAATCGATTGATTTCGGAAGCATTTATTCCAGTAGCGTGTTTAGCAATTTGAATTTTGTAATAGGTTTTTGAATTTAAGTCAATAAACTGAGCAGGAGTGATAGACTCTTCGATGGATTGTTGTTGTTCAAAAATTTCATCATAGAAAATTGGTTTATAGATGTCAACCATAAGCGTGTCACCATCCAAATTGACCACTTCTTTAGTAATTTTTATAAATTTTTCAGTTGGATAAGTTTCCTCAAAATAGAAACTGGCATCTTTACGCGATGTGGCATTCAAATAATCAAGATAGATGGTTTCACTCATTTCATCAGTAAGTTGAACTCCTTTCGAATTGACCACGGCACCTAGTGGTGTATTAGCCTCTAAATCGAGGTAATCTGGTACGTCGTCATTATCAGAATCGACAGGGCATCCAATGGCATCAACTTTAACATTGGGAGGAGTGCCAATGCACGAATCGTCAATGTCTAATACGCCATCGCCGTCTTCATCTTCCTTATCTAGTAAGTCGAAGTTAACATCATAATCGTAAATTACTTCAGGAATGTATTCTTCCTTTTCACAATTGTTACAGAAAATATCGTAAGTAACAAATGCTGTATTGACAAAATAGTTATCTGAAGATCCATCTTCGATGTTGTCGATATAATCGCTATTGGTCATGTGGTAGGTAGTTCCAAAACTAATATCAAGTCGATCATTTAACTTCAGCTTTACTCCTAAAGAAATAGGAATGTCAATACCAGTTTGAGAGTAGGCATCTGTATTACTAGGGTCTAAAAGCCATTCGTTCAACAAATCAATTTCATAAATATCGTTTGAGTCGTCATTTGAACCTTTTGAGTCAAATTTAAGGTAGCTGAGTCCAAGTCCAATAAAAGGGTTAAATACTTTTTCCGATTTATTGGAAGTAAAATGGTAATTGAAACGAAGTCCAATTGAATTGATTGTACTTTTGAAATTTTTTGGAATATCATCCCTAGAAATACAATCTACCCTTACAACGCCTTCTTCCATTAAAAGAATAGCTTCTATATTGTCATTGAGATTGGCTGAGAAACCAATTTGAAAGCCCGACTGACCTATGATTCCAGAGTTCCTAGTATCAGAAATATCGCCTCTAAAATTGAAGTTTCCAAATCCTAAATGTAATTTTGGTTCTAATTGAAATTCTTTTTTAGCAACTTCTTGGCTTGTTGAGTCTTGATTAGTTTGTATTTGATTTTCTTGATAATTAGAAGGAATGTATTCGGGATCAGGTATCTGGGCCCATGAGAAAAAACAAATAATACTCAACAAAACGGATAAAATGAATTTTTTCATTTAAAATAGAGTTATGTGTAAGGGTGTAAAGCTAATAATTTTTGTAACGATTTAGAAATTTGGTTTTAGTAAATATTTCGAATAAAAATTATCAATGTATTTGACAGCTTCATCGCTAGTGTCCACGAGCTTGAAAAGATCTAAGTCTTCAGGGCTTATGTTTTGTTCTTGTTCTAGCATTTCTGTTTTCATCCAATCAATAAGTCCTTTCCAGTATTTTTTACCAACTAAAACTATAGGGAAGGGTGCTATTTTTTGTGTTTGTATGAGCGTAATGGCTTCAAAAAGTTCGTCTAAAGTACCGACTCCTCCTGGCATAACTACAAATCCTTGAGCATACTTAACAAACATGACTTTTCTGACGAAAAAGTAATCGAAATTAATAAACTTATCATTGTCAATGTATTCGTTGGCTTGTTGTTCAAAGGGTAAATCGATGTTCAAGCCTACTGATTTTCCTTGTCCTTTGTGAGCTCCTTTATTACCTGCTTCCATAATGCCAAATCCTCCGCCAGTGATAATTCCGTACCCTTTTTTGGTTAACTTTTCAGCAATTTCTTCGGCTTGTTTGTAATATGGGTTGCTGGCTTTAGTACGAGCTGAGCCAAAGATTGATACACATGGCCCAATTTTGGATAGGGTTTCAAAGGCTTGAACAAATTCTGCCATTACTTTAAAGATTTGCCAAGAGTCGCTAGATTTTATTTCATTCCAGCTCTTTTCTTTGAAGGCGTTTTCTATTTTTTTTTTCATTGTTGTATGTATTTGTTGTTTATTAATTCTTTTTTGAGAAAGGGGGCTGTATATCCTTTTGTTGACTGTGTAATTTCTTCAGGAGTTCCTTGGTTAATAATTTGACCGCCATTTTTCCCTCCCTCGGGTCCAATTTCTATGATATGGTCAGTAAATTTAATTACGTCTAAATTGTGCTCAATAACCAAAACAGTATTGCCTTTATTGACTAACTTATCCAATACTTTTAATAAAACATTAACATCTTCAAAGTGAAGACCTGTGGTAGGTTCATCCAAAATATAAAAGGTATTGCCAGTACTTTTTTTGGCAAGTTCACTAGCTAATTTTACCCGTTGTGATTCGCCTCCTGAAAGTGTAGTTGATTGTTGACCAAGTTTAACGTATCCCAAACCGACTTCACAAAGTGCATTTAGTGGAGCTTTTATTTTTGGGAAATTTTGAAAAAAATCCAAAGCTTTTTCAATAGTCATTTCTAACACATCGGCAATTGATTTTCCTTTGTATCTAATTTCAAGTGTTTCTTTGTTATACCGTTTTCCGTGACAGACCTCGCAGTCTATCATAACATCAGGTAAGAAGTTCATTTCTATGGTTTTAATGCCAGCTCCATTGCATGCTTCACAGCGTCCACCTTTTACATTAAATGAAAATCGACCCAATTTGTAACCTCTGGCCTTAGATTCGGGGTGATTGGAATATAGTTTTCGTATTTCAGAAAACACTCCACAATAAGTGGCCGGATTTGAACGTGGTGTACGACCAATTGGGGATTGATCGACTTCAATAACTTTGTCAATGTGTTCTAGTCCTGAAATAGAGCTGTAGGTTAGAGGGGTGGCTAAACTCTTGTAAAAATGGTGACTAAGAATGGGATAGAGGGTCTCATTGATTAGGGTGCTTTTTCCACTACCAGATACCCCAATGACTCCGATGAATTTCCCCAGTGGGAAATCGATGGTTATATTTTTTAAATTATTTCCTTTAGCTCCTTTTAGTATAAGAGATTTACCATTTCCTAAACGTCGTTGACTATTGAGTTCAATGGATTTTTTGCCAGTTAGATAGTTAACTGTTGACGTTTCATGTTTTAGTAAGGAAGATAGATTGCCCTGGGCTATAATCTGACCGCCATGAATTCCAGCTCCAGGACCAATGTCTATAATGTGGTCGGCAGACAAAATCATATCTTTATCGTGTTCCACCACAAGAATAGAATTCCCCAAATCTCTTAATTGTTTAAGTGAATCTATTAACTTTTGATTATCTCTTTGATGTAATCCAATACTTGGTTCGTCTAAAATATAGAGAACATCGGTTAATTGTGACCCAATTTGAGTGGCCAAGCGAATGCGTTGACTTTCACCTCCTGAAATACTTTTTGAGGAGCGATTTAAATTTAAATAATGAAGTCCGACATCAAGTAAAAATTGAATTCGTTTTCTTAATTCTTTTAATATGTCATTTGCTATGACTTTTTGTTTTTCACTTAACTTGGCTTCAACATTGTCTATCCATAACTTAAGATGGTCAATATCCATTTGAGCAATCTCGGCAATATTTTTGTTATCAATTTTGAAGAATAATGATTCTTTTTTTAATCGACTACCGAGGCAGGTTGGACATTTTTTTGATATCATAAATTCATTAGCCCAGCGTTTTAATCTTGACGAGGTTGAATGTTTGTGCTGATCTTCAATGAAGTTTACAATACCTTCAAAGTTTATTCTATATTCTTTGTCTAAGCCAGCTTCTTTCAATGATACAGAAAAGGTCTCATTGAATCCATAAAGAATGGCATTAAGCCCTTCTGTAGAAATGGACTTAACGGGTGTCGACAAATCAAAATCAAATCGCTTGCCGATGGTTTTTAGTTGGTTAATAAACCATGTATTAGTTGTTTTTTGCAATGGTATGATCCCTCCTTTGTTGATACTAAGTTCTGGGTCAATAATTTTATCCATGTCAATCATTGAAACAAGACCTAAACCATAGCACTTTGGACAGGCACCTTTAGGTGAGTTGAAAGAAAAACTGTTGGGTTCAGGTTGTGTGTAGGAAATACCAGTCTCAGAGCACATAATGTGTTTACTGAAAAATCGCTGATTTCCGTTGTCTTTGTTAATGAGCATAATCAGACCATCGCCATATTCTAAAGCTGTTTCTAAAGATTGTTTTAAGCGTTTTTCATTGTCTTTTTTAATGATAAGTTGGTCAATAACAATTTCTATATCATGTGTTTTGAATCGGTCAATTTTCATTCCTGGTGTTATCTCCATCAATTCACCATCCACCCTCACTTTTATAAAACCATTTTTAGCAGTTTGTTCAAATAACTCTCGATAGTGCCCTTTTCTAGAACGAACAACGGGTGCTAGAATAATCACTTTTTGTTGGATTAGTTCTTCCCCAATAATTTTAAATATTTCGTCGTTGGTGTAGGAAATCATTTTTTTTCCTGTTTCATACGATATTGCGTCCGAAGCACGAGCAAATAAGAGCCTTAAGAAATCATATATTTCTGTAATGGTTCCAACGGTAGAACGTGGATTTTTAGAGGTGGTTTTTTGCTCTATAGAGATGACTGGTGAGAGACCATTAATTTTTTCTACTTTAGGTCTTTCAAAGCCCCCTAAAAATTGCCTGGCATAAGCAGAAAAAGTTTCTATGTATCGGCGCTGACCTTCGGCGTAAATAGTATCGAAAGCTAGCGACGATTTACCACTTCCACTCAAGCCCGTTATGACTACCAATTTGTTTCTAGGAATACTAAGGTCAATATTTTTTAAATTATGCTCTTTAGCTCCAAAAATTTGAATAGAATTTTGTTCTTTATTATCTGTCATTTCGCCGTGCGATATGTTCTTTAATCGGTCAATTTGTTGGTGCTATAGACGTTTTCTTTAGGAATTTTAATGTGGTATTTTTTTCCACTAGCATTAGTCAATTTGCTACTTACAAGCCAAGGATTGTGGAGTTTTAAAATTTTGTAATTGATACCAACTTCAAATGAGAAATCGGCCCAGTTTTGAACGGTGGTATCGACTTCTAATGTGGTGGTTGGTATAGCTTGATAGAGGTCTTTTTGCCTTAACTGAAAACCGTATTTTTTTGGATTTTCTATAATGTTTTTCAAAGCTAAAATTCTAAATACGTATCGCGATGTTTCTTGGTTAAGTAATAAGTCATAGTAGTCGTTGCTTTTTTGAATGTCCATTTGTTTTTCTAAACCTTTTCTTCCCATGTTGTAGGCTGCGGCTGCCAACGTCCAGCTTCCAAACTTTTCATGGGCGTTTAATAGATAATCACAGGCAGCTATAGTAGATTTTTCTAGATGATAGCGTTCATCGACTTGGGAATTTACTTCCAGTCCAAACTCATGAGCTGTAGGTTTCATAATTTGCCAAAATCCTTTTGCACCGGCAGGAGAAGTTACATTTTCTAAACCGCTTTCAATGAGTGCTAAGTATTTGAAATCGTCAGGGATGTTTTTTTCTTTAAGGATAGATTCAATAATTGGAAAATATTTGGCTGTTCTTTTGTAAAGCAATAGGGTGTTGGATTGCCAGTAGGTATTTTTTAGTACTTCTTTATCGTATCGCTCCCAAATATCTGGGTTTTCTAGGGGAACTTTTTCACCACAAAACTCAATTGCCTTGTGAGGTTTTGGCAGGGCGTAGATGCTGTATTTTTCTTTCAAATTTTCAAATACTGAGCGATCGTCAGAATACTCTTTGGTCCCAAAAGTAAACAGTACAAAAATTGAAGCTAAAATGGATAAAATTAGGAATGGTTTTTTGAATTTATTCATAAATAAAGGGAGTGTCAAGGAGTTTAAAAGAATTGGCTTTTTGATCTTTTTCTGAAACATTAGGAGTTTCAACTCCCCAATTTATATTAATGTCTTTATCGTTCCAAATTATTGAACCTTCGGATTCTTTTGAATATATGCCAGTACATTTATAACAAAAAATGGTATGATCTTCAAGAGTTACGAAGCCATGAGCAAAGCCAGGAGGTATCCAAAATTGTAAATTATTTTCTCCACTCAATAGGATGCTTTCATATTGACCATATGTAGGAGAGTTTTTTCGAATATCTACAGCCACGTCTAAGACACTTCCTTGAATGACTCGCACCAATTTACCTTGTTCAAAAGGAGGAGCTTGAAAATGGAGACCTCTCAAAACACCTTTGTGAGACAGAGATTGATTATCTTGAACAAAATTTAAATTTAATCCTATTGATTCAAATTTAAGCGTGTTGTAGCTTTCAAAAAAATAACCCCTTTCATCGCCATAAATGCTTGGTTTAATGATGATAAGGTCTTTTATGTTAGTTTTTATAACTTCCATTTTTACAAGCCCTAAAGATACAAAACAATGTCAAAAAGTACGCGTTTCAATTAATAATAAAAGTATATTTGTGGCTGAAAAAAAATAACCCCAATGAAACAAATTTTAACATCCCTCATAGTGCTACTGGGATTAACGAATATTAATGCACAAAATTTAAACTCAGAAATGGAAAAAGTAAGTTACAGCTTAGGTGTGAGTATCGCTACCAACGTAAAAAGTCAAGGATTGGACAAAGTGGATTATGAATCGATAGCTGATGCGTTTAGGGATGTTTTTGAAAATAATCAATTGCAAATTTCAGAACAAGAAGCCAATGTTGTTCTTCAAGATTATTTTGGACAAATAGCCAGTAAGAAAAAACAAGAAAATATTCAAGCTGGTCAAGATTTTTTAGATCAAAATGCCAAAAGAGAGGGAGTAACAACAACAGAGTCTGGGCTACAATATGAAATCCTAACTCCAGGGGTCGGCGAGTCGCCCAAAGAAACTGACAAGGTTACGGTTCATTATCATGGCACCTTAATTGATGGCACTGTCTTTGATAGTTCTGTGGAAAGGGGAGAGCCAGCTACTTTTCCTGTAAATGGTGTAATTGCTGGATGGGTGGAAGCCTTACAATTAATGAATCCTGGCGCAAAATATAAATTGTTTATTCCGTCAAACTTGGCCTATGGTGAACGAGGTGCAGGCGGTGCTATTGGGCCTAACTCAACGCTGATTTTTGAGGTAGAGCTGATTTCAATAGATAAATAAACAACGATATAGTTTCAGCTTCTTATTTTTCGTGCTTTAAAATTAGCATGAAATGCGAACTCAAGAAAGATATTTTCAGAAAAGAAATAATTTCTTCGTATAATACAACGAGAAGAAAGAATGGTGGGAAAAAGGCAAAATAATCTGATCCATTATATCGAAAACAAGCTTTTTCTATCTTCATATTTTTTGTTTTCATGAGTTTTTCGATACTGATTATGTTACATTTATTGTAGTAGCTTTTCCAACCTGTTATGTCACCAGGATGGCTCCAAGGTCTAAATATTTTCAGAAGGGTTGTTTTGAGTTTATAGGGTATTAGTTGGTTAAGAACTGAAAATGGATGTAAATTGGAGGGAGCGTGTATCAATATCTTTCCATTTTCCTTTAAACTTTTTTTAAGAATATCTATTGTTACAGAATTATCTTCCAAGTGTTCGAATACCATATCCAAAATGATTAAATCGTATTGATATATTGGAATAAATTCTTCTAACTTTATATTGAAGAAATTAGTAAAAATAGGTCTTGTATCGTCTTGGTTGATGGTTGGATCTGGATCGAGACCGTCGTGAATAGAATACGAGTGATTGACCAGTAATGGTCTAATATTGCATCCAACTTCCAAAACACTATCCACACCTGTGGATTCTTGTTTTACAGTTCCTTTCCAACTATATGTATCTTTCCTGTAAGAGTTTACGAAGTCAGCAAATGTTTTAAATAACTGAAGCAATGGCTTTAGATTAAGTGTCATCTACATATGGATAACTTCATCGTAGGCCGCTGCTACCGCTTCCATAACCGCTTCACTCATGGTTGGGTGAGGGTGTACGGCTTTTAAAATTTCGTGCCCAGTAGTTTCTAGTTTACGAGCAACAACTGCTTCGGCAATCATTTCGGTGACGTTGTAACCTATCATATGACATCCTAACCATTCGCCGTATTTAGCATCAAAAATAACTTTTACAAAGCCATCTTTATGACCTGCTGCTGATGCTTTTCCAGAGGCCGAAAATGGGAATTTTCCGACCTTAACATCATATCCTGCTTCTTTAGCGGCTTTTTCAGTGTATCCAACTGACGATATTTCGGGCGAACAATAGGTACATCCTGGTATGTTTCCATAATCAAGAGGTTCAGGCGAGTGTCCAGCTATTTTTTCTACGCAAATAATTCCTTCGGCAGAAGCCACGTGTGCAAGGGCTTGTGTGGGTAATACATCACCAATAGCATAATATCCTGGAATGTTTGTTTGGTAGAAATCGTTGACTAAAATTTTTCCTTTGTCGGTTACAATACCAACATCTTCAAGACCGATGTTTTCGATATTAGCAGTTATACCTACTGCCGAAAGAACAACATCACAATCAATGATTTCTTCTCCATTTTTAGTTTTGACCTTTACTTTACATCCTTTTGATGAAGTGTCTACACTTTCTACGGACGAATTGGTCATAATTTTAATACCAGCTTTTTTGAAACTACGAGCCAGTTGTTTTGAAATGTCATCATCTTCAAGTGGCACGATGTTTGGCATGTATTCAACAACAGTCACATCAACACCCATAGAGTTATAAAAGTAAGCAAATTCAACTCCTATAGCTCCTGAACCAACAACGACCATTTTATTTGGTTTTTCATCGAGTGTCATAGCTTTTCTATATCCAATGACTTTTTTGCCATCTTGAGGCAAATTAGGTAATTCACGTGACCTAGCACCTGTAGCTATAATGATATGAGTTGCACTGTATTCAGTTTTCTTACCTTCACTATCTATCACATCAATTTTTTTACCAGCTTTGAGCGTAGCCGTTCCCATAATCACCTCAATTTTATTCTTTTTCATAAGAAAATCGATGCCTTTACTCATGCCATCAGCAACGTTTCGTGAGCGGTCAATAACATTTTGGAAGTCAGCTTCAACACCTTTGACGCTTATCCCATAGCTATCAGCATGGTTGATATACTCAAAAACTTGTGCCGATTTTAAAAGAGCTTTGGTAGGAATACAGCCCCAATTTAGACAAACACCTCCCAGCGATTCTTTTTCAACGATAGCAGTTTTTAAACCCAACTGTGAAGCACGAATGGCAGTTACGTAACCACCAGGTCCACTTCCTACGACAATAACATCAAAGTTCATATTTTCTTAGTTTAAAATTAACCACAAATCTAATAAATTATAAGACAGTTTACGACTAATTTTTCCCACACTTTTCAAATATTTCTATCTATTAAAAATGTGATGAATACAAAATTTAAAGAAGGAGACAAGAGTTTTTAAATAAATCACTGATTTTCTGAACAGAATCTGGTATTTGCTTTGGTAACGGAAAATTTTCTTTTCTAACTCAATTAGCCTAGGCGATGGTTCAGTGATGCTTGCATAGGTGTAGCCTAAACTTGTAATTTCATTTCTTAACAAATAGGATAAGTCGTCAAGCTGTGATGGGGTGAACGACTCTTTATAGCTTTCAAGGTGTGAAGTATTCAACTTTTTATGTACATCTTGATGGTACTTTTTGAGGGGGGATTTGTTGAACAAATCAGCACTCTCTTGTAGCATGCTTATTTCAAAACTACATCCTAAATAGTTGGAAATGGCTCGTAAGCAACCTTCCGAATCGTTGACTAATTCTTCGTACGACAATTCTATATAATGACTTTTATCGATGGCACTAAATTCTCTGTGATAGGCTTTGATAACACTTACGGTTTCAATTAAAAAAGTATCTGAAAAATTAGCTTGGTACCACCGATTAAAATAGGAGTTGGCTATGGCTAAAGGGTGGCGTTTTAGAAAAATGAATTTGGCATTGTCAAAAGATGCAGAAATGTGGTGATAATAAAATAGATTGGTAGGTGTCTTTTCTCCAAGAAATGAGTCACTAGATGAATATATATGGTGATAAAATTGGTCTATCGATAGGGGTTCTTTTAGAACGTGCTCGGTACTAATGGGTTGGGATTTATTTTTGTTATGTTGCCAAATCAAGTACCCTTGTTTAAGAGGTGTAAGTTTTTTCCATTTTAGAATACCCAACAAAGTAAACATGCCACTTTCATTGATTACGTGTATTTTAGAATGATTATTCAATTTTTGACCCAATACAGTACTGCCTGAGCGAGAAAAAGAAAATATGAAAAAGATGGTTTTCAAAAAATAAAGTATTATTTACCTATACAAAAATTAGAAAAAATGGAATCCAATAAATCGTCCGTAGTAATTTCGCCAGTTATTTCTCCTAAATGAAACAGAGCTTGCTTTATATCTAGTGAATTTAGTTCACTACTCAAACCATTATTGAGATTATCGATACTTTGTTTGATGTATTTGAGAGCATTTTGAAGGGCTTCGAAATGCCTAGCATTGCTGACGATAGTATTTCCGTTGTTTAAAGAGTCCATGCCTAGTCGATTGACTAGTTGACTGGATAATTCTGAAACACCCTGTTGATTTTTTGCCGAAATATAGATAGCTTCTTTGATTGTATGAGAATTCTTGGGTAATAAATCTACTTTGTTGATGACAATGAGTGGATTGGTAATAGGAAAATTGGCTAATTTTTGAAGCTCTTCAATTTGGGTTTCTATCACTTGGGTTGCATCTAAAAGAAATAATAAAATGGTAGCTTTTTTAGCATGTTCAATGGCTTTTTGAATACCTATGGATTCAATTTCATCCATTGTATTTCTGAGGCCTGCTGTATCGAAGAAGCGAAACGATATACCTTGAATTTGAACCACATCTTCTATAACATCACGTGTTGTTCCTGCTTGACTGGAAACAATAGCTTTTTCTTCGTTTATCAGGGCATTTAGAAGAGTTGATTTGCCAACATTAGGTTTGCCTATTATGGCAACTGGCACCCCATTTTTAATGGCGTTGCCCACTTTGAAGGAGTTCATCAAATGCTCCAAAACAGACTGAATATGTTGTAATAAATCCAGCATTTTTTTTCTGTCCGCAAATTCTACATCTTCTTCAGAAAAGTCCAATTCTAATTCCATTAGTGAAGCAAATTGAATGAGTTCACTTCTCAATTGACTTAAGTCGTCAGAAAAACCACCTCTCATTTGATGAATGGCTAACTGATGAGCAGCTTTAGAATCCGAAGCAATTAAATCAGCCACCGATTCAGCTTGTGATAAGTCCATTTTTCCGTTGGCATATGCTCTAAAAGTAAACTCACCTGCTTTGGCTAGTCGAGCACCTGCTTGTACAAAAGAGTGTAAAATTTGCTGTTGTATGTATGAGGATCCATGGCACGATACTTCAATAATATCTTCTCCTGTAAATGAATTAGGTTGTCGAAAGACACTAACCACTACCTCGTCAATGATGGAATCATTTTTTTTAAACGTACCAAAATGTAAAGTATGGCTTTTTTGCTCATTTAAATTCTTGGAGTGAAAAAATGAATTGCAAATATCAATGGCTTTATTGCCTGAAAGTCGGATAATTGAAAGAGCACCTTTGCCTGAGCCACTAGCGATGGCACAAATTGTGTCGTTATCAATAATCATACAACAAAGATAAAAAG
>CAXDOW010000033.1:0-17726 GCA_963991165.1 uncultured Flavobacteriales bacterium
CGCGATTTCTGCCTGTCTCGTGGGCTCGGAGATGTGTATAAGAGACAGATAGAGGAGTGCTGAATGACGACCAATGGGTTGAAAACAACAATCTAAATGCAAGGCATTTTCTTTGGGATTGGTGTCGGATTTATTAAGCTCAAAACCCTTTATTTTTTTGTGAGGAAACTCAGCTTGTAAAAATTCTAAAGCGACCGAATTGGTTCTAGCCACTTGAAAGGTGTTAAAATCGCTCTCTTCAGAATATCCCACAAATACATAATCGTTATTCAACATGACATCACCCCCTTCAACGCGGCAATGTTGTGGCGTTTTAACTAAATGTTCGATTTGTTGATGCAGATCATTCAAGGCATGAACTTCTTGTGTCCTTTCAGAAATAATGTTAGGAAGAACAAATTTATTGTCGATGACAAATCCTATATCTCTGCTGAAAATCTGGTTGAGACCAACGATATTTTGTGGTCTATAAACAGTCACACCATAGGTAAGGAATACCTCTAACAAGGCCTTCATCTCTTTTGTCACATTGGATTGGGTTGGGAACGTTCCTTTTTCAACGTGTTCTCTAGATTTTGGGTCATAGCAATCGCTAAGGAGTGGTGTACCACCAAAATCATCGGGAATTCCCAAGACAACCGCTAAAAGGCGACTGGTTTCGTTGTTTACGTTAAGTGATAGCATTAAAAAATATAATGAGCAAATTTAATTATACTTTAGAGTTTAATAAAATCTTAAAGAGGATATTATTTACAGCCATTAATTTGAATATATTTGAAAAGATTTTGACTTTGATATGAACAATCAATTTGTTGACTACCGATTAGAACATAGAATTGGGTACATTACCATTGACAGAGCCGAAAAAAGAAACGCCCTTAACGCTCAAGTCGTTCAAGAATTAAAGTTGGCCTTTTCTAAAGCCGAGCAAGATATTGCTTGTAAAGTGATTATTTTACAATCTACAGGAAATGTATTTAGTGCTGGTGCCGATTTGGAATACCTTCAAAACCTTCAGTCTTATTCAAGAGATGAAAATATTGAAGATTCCCAAGGTCTTATGGATTTATTTAAGATGATTTACCAACTTAAAAAGGTTGTTATAGCCAGTATTCAAGGCCATGCCATTGCTGGAGGGTGTGGTTTAGCTAGTGTATGTGATCTATCCATTGCTAGTTCAGAGGCAAAATTTGGTTATTCTGAAGTAAAAATTGGTTTTATACCTGCCATTGTTAGTGTCTTTCTAATTCGAAAAATTGGCATGGGACGTAGCAAAGAATTACTTCTGACTGGACAGACAATTAACGCCAATCAAGCTGTAGAAATGGGCTTAATAAACAAATCTGTTCCTTTTGAAGAATTAAATGATTACGTTCAAAATTTTGCTCAAACACTATGCCAATCAACCTCATCTCAATCGCTAAGCTCGACTAAAAATCTCTTGAACAAAATACAAGAAATTTCACTAGACGATGGGCTAACATTAGCGGTCCAGGAAAATGCTATTGCAAGAGAGAGTGATGACTGTAAAAAAGGGATTCATGCCTTTCTAAACAAAGAAACATTAAATTGGTAATTCTAATTGATGAATAAAAAGAAACAAAACATATTCCAAAAAATTCTTACCAATGTTCAGATTAAAGATGACAGAGTAAAAAAAATCGGTGGTTTTTTATTGTTATTTTCATCGCTGTATTTACTTATTGTCTTTATCTCTTACTTGTTTAATGGCCACATTGACCAAGACAAACTAGGACAATTTACTAACGAAATCAGCAATTTTGGTGGTGTTTTCGGGCATCGAATCTCCAATTTATTTTTGTTTCATTGGTTTGGTATTTCCTCCTTCATATTTCCTATCATTTTATTTAATTGGGGATTTTCATTAGTGTTTGAACGAAAACTCTTCGGAATACTCAAAGGGTTTAGTATGGGAATTTTACTCATCACCTGGATTTCTCTCTTCTTCGGATTTTTTACTCCACCCTCTATTTTAGGTGGTGTCTTTGGTAGTGAAATGAATGCTTTTTTAGATCTAAACATTGGAAAAGTAGGTAGTGGATTTGTCATTTTCCTATCCTTAATAATTTTTATCATTTTTAAGTTTAACCCAACATTTAAAGTCAAAAAACACCAAACAGATATCGATTTAGAAGAAACACCAACCGAGGATTTAGAAGAAATACCAATTGCCTTGCCCAGTGAAGCTGTTCTTGAAACGTCTTCTTCACCTGATTCGCCTGAAGAATTTAAAGAAAAGGAACCACTTTTAGAAACGACTACTTTTTCCGATGACAAAGATGATATTGGCATTCAAGTTCATGTCAATGATGAAGATACCCTCAGCTCCAAAGACATAAAAAACAAGCAAGTAGAACTGACTGATTATGACCCAACACTAGATTTGTCAAATTATAAAGTTCCAGATGTAGGCTTGTTAAATGATTACGGCTCTGGAAAAATCGAAATTGATAAAAGTGAGTTAGAAAATAATAAAAATAAAATTGTTGAGACGTTGGCGAATTATAAGATTGGAATTGATTCCATAAGTGCTACCATCGGTCCAACAATTACTCTCTATGAAATTGTTCCTGAAGCTGGTATTAGAATCTCAAAAATTAAGAATTTAGAAGATGATATTGCTTTAAGTTTATCGGCTTTAGGGATTCGAATCATTGCACCCATTCCAGGCAAAGGAACCATTGGTATCGAAGTACCAAATCAAAATCCAGCCACTGTATCGATGAAAGCCGTTATTTCATCTGAAAAATTTCAAAATTCCAACATGGAATTACCTATTGCAATCGGAAAGACTATCTCAAACGAAACTTTTGTTACAGATTTAGCCAAAATGCCACATCTACTTATGGCGGGTGCTACTGGTCAAGGAAAATCGGTTGGTTTAAATGCCATATTGGCCTCCCTTCTTTACAAAAAACACCCTGCTCAAGTAAAGTTTGTATTGGTCGATCCAAAAAAAGTAGAGCTAACATTATTCAACAAGATAGAGCGTCACTTTTTGGCAAAACTACCCGACTCAGAGGAGGCCATTATCACCGACACAAAAAAAGTCATTAATACGCTCAATTCACTTTGCATCGAAATGGATCAGCGGTATGATTTGCTGCAATCCGCTCAATGTCGAAATATAGTAGAGTATAACAAAAAGTTTATAGCCAGAAAACTTAACCCCAACGATGGCCATAAATACCTTCCATACATTGTTTTAGTTATTGATGAATTTGCAGACCTTATAATGACAGCAGGAAAAGAAGTCGAAACGCCCATCGCTCGTTTGGCACAATTAGCTAGAGCTATTGGCATTCACTTAATTGTAGCTACTCAACGTCCTTCGGTCAATGTCATAACAGGTATTATTAAAGCTAATTTTCCGGCCAGAGTGGCCTTTAGAGTTACCTCAAAAATCGATTCAAGAACCATTTTGGATTCAGGGGGTGCCGATCAGCTCATTGGGCGTGGCGATATGCTTATTTCACTAGGCAGCGATTTAATACGACTGCAATGTGCTTTCATAGATACTCCAGAAGTAGAGAAGATTACCGACTATATTGGAAATCAAAGAGCTTATCCTGAGGCCTTTTTATTACCCGAATTTAAAGGCGATTCGGAAGGAGGAAATATGGATGCTGACCTAGACGATAGAGATGCCTTTTTTGAACAAGCAGCTCGAATTGTGGTTCAACATCAATCTGGCTCAACCTCATTAATTCAACGTAAACTAAAATTAGGATACAACAGAGCTGGACGAATTATAGATCAATTGGAAGCCGCTCGTATCGTTGGCCCTTTTGAAGGAAGTAAAGCACGTCAAGTACTAATTCCTGATGATTTAGCGTTAGATGAATTATTAAACAACTTAAACAATCCAAACTAATGAAATTTGTATTTTTTTATTGCCTTCTTGTTCCAGTGTTAGCAGTGTGTCAAGATCAAAAGGCAACTTCCATTCTAAATGAATTGAGTGAAAAAACTAGACAATACAAAACAATGGAAGCTCATTTTACGAATGTTTTCACAAGTCAAATTGCTGATGTTAATGAATCCAAAAAAGGGATAATTTATGTTAACGGAGATGCCTTCAAATTAGACACCGAAGACCAACTCATTATTTCGGATGGAGAAACGAATTGGATATATTTAGTGGATGAAAATGAGGTCAATATTACGGAAGGAACTGATGACGAAACCTTGAATCCTTCCTCTATTTTTACCATGTATGAAAATGGTTACAAGTATAAATACGTAAAGGATGATGGAACTCACCATCATATTGAGCTGTATCCAACACAGAGTGGGGCATTTTCGCGTATTGAAATGAAAATTAATAAAGCCAAAATGGAAATCAGCTCGTTTACCATGGTAGATAAACAAGGCAGTCAGTTTACTTACATCATTGATAAATTTATAGCAGATAAAGAATATTCAAGTGGCTTTTTTAAGTTCGATACCTCTAGCTATCCAGGAGTCGATGTTATTGATTTGAGATAGTTATCGAATGACATTAACTTCACCGATTTCTCTTACCTCTTTTCCGAGTTGATTGGTCACTCTAACCGACCATTGATACACACCGGTTTGAACGTCTGTATTATTTCTAGATTTGCCGTTCCAGAAATTATTGATATCATTAGATACGAAAATACATTCTCCCCAACGGTTAAAAATTTTCATCTCAAAGGAAGTGAGCTTTTCTAGTAAAAAACCCTGCGGGCTAAAAGTATCATTTACACCATCTCCATCAGGAGTAAATGAGTTAGGTAAATAAAAGATAATATCATCGGCAACCAACAAACTTTTTGTAATCGAATCTTGACATCCTAAGTCGTCAGTCACATGTAGTTTTACGTCAAACCATCCTGGAGATTCATAAGTATGATTGGGTTGCCATAATTCGGAAGTGGTGCTATCACCAAAATCCCACAAAACAGTACTAGTGTTAGAAAGATTAAAAAAGTTTACATAGGGATTTAAGGTTGAAACATGCTCTGGAGTAAAATAAAAATTGGCAGTAGGTCTATCGGAAATACTGAACTGCAGTGATTCTAAATCGGAACATCCACTGTTACTCACTACCGATAACTCAACCATATATTCGCCTGTCTCGCTGAATACATAATTAAGATTAAAATCATCAAAATATTCATCCCCAATTCTCCACACTGTTGATTGCAATCCATCTGAAGAAATGGAATTATTGATGAATAAAACTGAGTCATAAACACAAACCGGATTGTTTTCAAAAGCAGCTATAGGATTTGGAAGTACCCTAATATTTTGCTCCATTAGCCCATAACAATCTGTTAGAGCAAATTCCCTAAATTGTAGTATATAATCACCTGGTGTAGTAAAACAAACTTTTAAAGTAGAGTCATTTTGTGGACCAATAATACTAGCACCTTGATCAAGAATAAACTCCCACTCAAAATCACTATCTGCAAAGGAGGGTGATGATTGGAGATTAACTGTATCACCAAGACATACCTCTAAGACTTGAGAAAAACCAAAGTAATTTAAAAGCAAAAATGCTATTACAAAAATTAATCTCTTGAATATCATTTTAGAATGTTATGGCACCTGGCTCTGGATTAGGAATAACATCAACAATGTTTTCATTAATTGAAACAGAGCAACCGTTAGCATCAGTAACACTAACTGTTTGATTGAGGTTCAATACAGCTGAGATGTCATTACCAGTATATCCAGCACCTACCAGCGATAAGTCAAGTGTTTCGGTAAGAGTGCTACCAGGTTGTCCCCAATTGACGGTATATGGAAGCGTTCCATTGGTAACCACAGCAGTTACTTGAGCAACGGTCGTTCCTTCACAAACTTGAACCGTAGCAATCGATAAATTTGGTGATTCATTGATAGTTACTGTTAAATTTACAGTACTATCACAACCTAATGAGTTAGTTTCTGTAAATGAAATGGTATAAGTACCAGGGGCAACACCATTCCAATTAATCGTTGTAATATTGGAATTTGTGGTGGCAAAAACAACTGAAGGTGAGGTTGAAGACCACAAAAGCGTATTGTTGAAATCAGTTGGCACCACAGAATAGGTTTCAATTCCTGCTAAATCCTCACAAATGATTTGTTGAGAAAAACTAGAGAACGGAAGCAAAAACAGAAAGAAAATCGGTAAAAAATAAAAATGTCTCATAAGAAAATAGTTTTGGAGTTATAAAGATAAGAAAAGTTTTAATCATATGTAATCTGAGTAGGTGAAACAGTAAATGTCTGAACTTCGGTTATCGAGTTATCGAGACAAACACCGTTTGTAATAGTGTACGTATATATTCCAGAAAGGTTCAGACTTGGGTCGAATAACCCTAAATATCCGTTTGGTAAAACAGGCGACCAACTACCATTTAAATTTGGATTTCCAGGAATAAAATCAAATAAATTGATTGGATCATCCGTATCACACAGTTCTATCACATTATTTTCTCCAGCATCGACACCAATTATGTTAACGTTAACAAACGCTAATTCGCTAACATCACAATCTGTTACAGTATAACTATATGTTCCCGATGAATTGCTACTAGGATCAAACGCTCCTAAAAAACCACCTGACAAACTCGGCTGCCAAGTGCCAGTGGAATCAGGATTTCCTTGTAAAGCGTCGAACAAATTAAATACCCCATCGTTATCGCAAAACTCCAAAGATGTTCCAACTCCAGCATTATGATTACACTCAACAATGGAACAGTCGGTTGCTCCATTACCACCAGTTTGTTCAAAAATAATATTACATTCCTCATTGGAATAGTTGGTAATAAGAAAAATATAGATTTCTCCTACTTGAGCATTGGTGATTACAGCTGTTTCATATCCACTTGCACTGTAACTACAATCAACAACATCATACAAGGAGTTAAAAACACCCGAATATTGATTTAATGGCCCCCATACAACAAAATCAATATCATAAAGTGGTTCGGAATGCATATCTATGACAAGGTTTCCTGATTCAGAAATTTGTAAATAATACCAAGCAGGGTTTGGAGTGGTAGTTAAGCAATCGTAATCTGGTCCATCACTTGAGTTGGCATCAACAGAGGCCGGATAAATATAGGTCGAGTCAGTACAAAACGGTAAAATCGGCATGCAACTACCATCATCAATAGATACCGATGGGTCATAATTTACAGCTGCTGAATCGGTACATCCAAAGGTTTCCCCATTGCTACTACAACCATCAAACTCAATAGACCAAGAGTTTAAAGTACCCGAATCCTGCCATGCATCATCTCTAATCATTAACGTCCAAACACCATTTGCAATTTGACCATCGAACGTGCTTAGATCTCCTTCAGGAACATAGCTGCCAATAAATGGAGCAATACCATTGGTGATATTTGTAGAAGCTGACATATCAAAACAGGTATTGTAATAATTGTTTCCAGAGGAACCATTGTCAGAAGATAATTCAACAATAGTTCCATATGGAGACATTAATTGAATATCTAGGTCTGCTGTCCATGTATGAGTGATATCTAAACATACGATGATGTCACAATCAACAAATCCTACATCAACATTAGCAGAACCGAATGTCGTCCAATTATTATTGTCAAAGATGATTCCCGTAGCTCCATCAAAAATCTGTGCCGTTGAGATGGTATGAAAAAGGAGAAAAACAAATGGTAAATAAGAAAATTGCACAGCAAATAATTTTCACACAATTTAACAAAAAAAAGAATACAAACCAAACATTAATTTTTAATCTGCTCGTAATCAACATATTGTGTTAGATCGAATGTTGTAGAAGATACTATTGAAGAAGAGTTTATAGATTTAAAATCAAACAGATATTTAAATTCTTGAGATAAAAAATATAAGCCCTGCCAATAAGCCGATGAGGCATATTTACTAGGGAAAGAATTATATCTTCTAATAAATTTGTCAATAAAATCGTATTGAGCTAAACTATCTGCGTTGGGTACATTTTTTGGGAGATGTACGTTTAACTTTTCTAAATCGTCAAAATCTAAGTTGTCGTAATTATTCCAAGATTCTAAGCCAAAGACAGTTATTGATGTATCTTGCATTCCTGCTAAAATGGGTAGAACTCTACTTACAAAAGACCGATTGTTGGATGGAACAAGTACCACGTTTCTATTTTCATTAAGTTTGGTTTTTAAAAGGTCTCTATTATTTAATTGTTCCTCATTTACTGACAATACACTGCAATAGTCCAATAAAATTTGTTGGTTTAATTTTTCTTTTGAATATTCCAATAAATCAGACTCTGAGCTATGTCCTAGTATAACTATAGGGTCTTCAGGGAAATTACTTGTAAAATGATAGATTAACGAATCTATTTGGGCATGTGCTGTAGGAGTTGCTTGAAAAACATTTAAATATTTGCCAGTGACACTTTTGTGAGATAATGGTGAAATAAGGGTTTTATTTTTGTCATAGCCATAGTAGTTAGCTAATTGTTCAAATTGCCTGATATATAATGGTCCAAAAATGTAATCTCTGTCATATAGTAAGTTTTGATTTAATGCTGATTGCAATACAGAGTCATTAGGAACATCTAATAGCATAATATCTATATTATAGCCCAACTGACTCAGTGTATCCAAAGCGATTTGGAAACCAGCGTAAAAATCAATGGCAACGTTTGATTTAGGATATATTAGTTCTTCGTTTTTAGACTGCAACGAATCGTTTAAATCCAAAAAAAATGGCAGTAGCAAAGCTATTCTGACGATCGAATCTTTATCAGTAAATGACTGTACAATATCCCTTTCTATTTCGGTCTGTTTTTCTAATACTTGTTCCTGAGGGGTTTCCACCACATCATCTGTCTCTGTTAAATTATTGATTGGGATCAGAAGAGGATATCCGATAAATAGACCTTCTATTACCACAGGGTTATGAATAACCAGTTGGTTTAGATCAACGTTGTATTTTCTTGAAATAGCGAATAGTGTTTCTCGAGCTTGTATTTCATGAATTTTAAAAGGTATCCCATCCACTATAGTATCCTGCGCTTGGGCACTATCAGTGTTCCAAATTAGTGCTAAAAAAAGAATTAAAAATATGCGTTTCATCATCTGTATAGAATAACTCATTTTCTAGCAAAAAATTATTCCCACTCTATTGTGGCAGGAGGTTTAGAACTTATATCGTAAACTACTCGATTGATTCCTTTCACTCTGTTAATAATTTGATTCGACACTTGAGCTAAAAAATCATAGGGCAAATGGACCCAATCCGCCGTCATCCCATCGGTCGATTCCACGGCTCGAAGAGCCACAGCATTTTCATAGGTTCGTTCGTCGCCCATAACACCTACCGACTGCACAGGCAATAAAATAGCTCCAGCTTGCCATACTTTTTGATATAAGCCAGCTTCCTTTAAAGAAGAAATAAAAATACTATCAACTTCTTGAAGTATCTGCACTTTTTTAGGGGTTATCTGTCCTAGTATTCTTATTGCTAAGCCGGGGCCAGGAAAAGGGTGTCTTTCAAGTAAGGATGACGCTACTCCTAAGGATTGACCAATGCGTCTGACTTCATCTTTAAACAAGGTGTTGAGAGGTTCAACAATATTAAGATTCATGACCTCTGGTAAACCCCCAACATTGTGATGCGATTTGATGGTTGATGAGGGGCCTCCTGTGGCAGAAACAGATTCTATAACATCAGGGTAAATAGTACCTTGTGCCAGCCACTTTACATCCTTTATGATTTGTGCTTCATAATCAAAAACCTCAATAAACATTTTTCCAATGGCCTTTCGTTTTTTCTCTGGGTCACTCACACCTTCCAACACATCATAGAAACGATGTTTTGCATCCACTCCTTTGACGTTTAACCCCATTCCTTTGTATTGATCTAAAACACTTTGAAACTCATTTTTCCTCAATAAGCCATTATCGACAAAAATACAGTACAAGTTATCTCCAATGGCCTTGTTCAATAAAACACCTGCTACCGTAGAATCAACACCGCCAGACAAACCCAACACCACTTTTTCATTGCCCAATTTTTCTTTTAAATGACTTACGGTTTGATTCACAAATGAATCGGGCGTCCAATCTTGTGAGCATTGACAGATCGATAATAAAAAATTAGAAAAAACTAGTTTTCCTTGTTTTGAATGATACACTTCAGGATGAAATTGTATGCCATAGGTTTTTTCTTTATCTACCTGATAACCAGCTACTTGAACATCTTTAGTTGAAGCTATTTTGACGAAGTTACTAGGTAAGTCTGAAATGGTATCGCCATGACTCATCCACACTTGAGTGCCTTGTTCAAAGTTGTGAAATAAAAGGTTTGTAGTATCCACATACGATAAATTTGCTCGGCCATATTCTCTAATTTGAGATGGAAGAACTTGCCCACCATTGGATTTGGCTAAAAATTGAGCCCCATAACAAATGGCAAGAATTGGAACTTGACCCCTCATTTGACTTAAGTCTGGAGAAGGAGCTTTACGGTCAAGTACCGAAAAAGGACTGCCTGATAAAATTATCCCTTTTGTATTTTCAGTAATGGCAGGAATCTTGTCGTAGGGATGTATTTCACTGTAAATGTTTAACTCTCTGACTCTTCGAGCAATCAGTTGGGTGTATTGTGACCCAAAATCAATGATTAATATGGTTTCTTTTGTCATTATGAAATCAAAGCGATAAAACTACAAAATTTGAATCTAGGGGATTTAATTCTTCTTTTAACATTCTTAAAAAGTTATCACCATGTTTGATGTAATATGGTATAAAGCTATCGAAACGTTCTTGAAGAGTAGCGTTTGGAAAAAAACTAGTTTTCAATTTCGAAAGTTGTATAACAGCCGATTGATGATTTTGTTTTTCAACTTTATACAGTTTTTTGGACAGTTTGTCTAAGGCGTTTTTTTGGACTTGAAAGGCAGCATTGATAATAGGTTCATAAGCTGGTCCTTGAAATTTATTTTTCAATCCTTCAAACAGTTCAGATAATGCGTTAACTTCTTCGTCAATGGTCGAATTAGAGTGTGACATGACATAAGATTTGTGAAGTTCTGATTCGGATTTAAAAAAATCGACAACCGACATTCCCAACTGTTCCATTTTATTGTGTTGCGAGGAAGAAACTAGCAATGCTGAATTTCTTAATGCAAGGATCGGAAACGGTATATTTTCATACTTAAAAAGGGATTTCAGTTGCATCCAATAAGCCACTTCTGCTCCCCCACCAACATAGGCCAAGTTTGGTAGAATCGACTCTTGATACAATGGCCTCATCAATACATTTGGGCTAAAACATTGCGGCTGGCTTTGAATATCCTCCTTACTGATTGGTGATGTTATTCTCACCCTATCATCTTGAGTTAATTTAAAAAAATTAATCTCTCTGACATGAGCTTGATGGTGGTATTTTTTTGCAAGTTTTTGGGATTGCAACGACAACAACGAATAATAAGATTGATTGATGATATCTTTTTTCATAACGTGTACAAAAGACGTTTTTAGTCTTTTATCGTTTCCGTCGAGAATAACAAGACCATCTTGACTGAACAAGTCATTGATTAAAAAGCGTGTTGCCTGGCTAAGATTTTGGAGTGAATAGGCCTTATTAAAAAGATGGTTTAACTGCCGAGCGTATCGACTTTCCCCCATCAATTTTTCTAATTCTTTCAAGACTGGTTGAAAATCAGATAAATTCATTGTACCTACCGCTCCCTTTTGTTGGGTAGTCCAGCTTATGTTTCGCCCAAAAGCGTTAATATGATTAATTTCTTCAAAATCATGATCTTCAGAAGCCAACCAAAACAAAGGAACGAAATGATAATTAGGATAATGTTCTTTGAGTTTTTTGGCAAGGTTGATGGTAGAAACTATCTTAAAAATAACGTAAAGTGGCCCAGCAAAAATACAAAGTTGATGTCCTGTTGTGATGGTAAATGTGTTTGGCCGGGATAGTAAATCAATATTTTCTGAGGATGCATCACTCAGTGAAATGGATTTGTTTTGTTCGTTCAACACAGAAACCAACAATTCTCTATCTAATGTTTGTTGTTGTTTTTCTCGAATTTGTAAGGAATAATTTTCAATCCTGTTGGCTCTATTGTAAAATGAAGACAAGTCAGGATGCTCTAACAGATAATCGTTAATTAACTGACTGAAAAATGGTGTCTTATAATATGGAATACTAGCTTGTTTCACCTAAGCAAATTTACATATTTAAAATCGATACTCGAGTTAGGATTAGTTGTTGTGTTTTTTTAATTATATTTGTGTTGGTTAATTTATAACTTAAACAAATAAACTATGAAAAAATTACTTTTTGTGCTTGGTGTTTCAACTTTAATTTATTCTTGCAAGCCCGAGCGTTTGGCAACTCCATATCCGATACTTAATCCTCCTCAATGGTTTGTTGGTGAGTGGAACTATTCTGATTCTACAGGAATACTGGAAAGAATGACAGTATCTGAAACAAACCTTATCATTCAGTCTGTTGAAAGTAATTCAACCATGGATTACATCGACTATTTCAAAACCAATGATATTTCCTATAAAGAGATGTTTAACCACAATATTAGTTATGGTTTTGAATATTCTGAAAACAACGTAGTTAAGGAAATCAACTTTGGAATTATTGGCGATAATGAAGTGCGTTTTATGGATGAAAATGGCCCAACCCTAAAAACATTCAAAAAGGAATAAGATCAACTTATAACATCACCATACAAATCGTAATGGTTGGCATGAGTGATTTTGACTGATGCAAAGTCACCCAAACGAACGTAGTGATTCGTTGCTGAGACTAATACTTCATTATCCACGTCAGGAGAGTCAAATTCAGTTCTACCAATAAAGTATTGACCTTCTTTTCTATCAAACAAAACGTTGAAAGTTTGGCCAACCTTTTTTTGATTTAAGCGATATGAAATCGCACTTTGAATTTCCATTATTTCTTCAGCACGTTGATGTTTTACGTCCTCAGGCACATCATCTTCCAGAGAATGGGCGTGGGTATTTTCCTCATGAGAATAGGTAAAAACACCTAAGCGGTCAAATTCAGTATCGATAACCCATTGTTTAAGCTCCTGAAAATCGCTTTCCGTTTCACCAGGGTAACCTACAATTAAAGAGGTCCGTATAGCTATTCCTGGTACTTTTTCTTTTATTTTCTTTAACAAACTAACCGTTTTTTGATGGCTCGTGCCTCTTCGCATTGATGTCAGTACCGAGTCGCTAATGTGTTGCAATGGAATATCAATGTAGTGACATATCTTTTTGTTCGTTCTTATAACGTCCAACACATCTTCAGGAAATCCAGTTGGAAAAGCATAATGGATACGAATCCACTCTATACCATTGACTTCAGAGAGTTTGACTAGTAAATCGGCCAAACGTCTCGATTTGTATAAATCCAAACCATAATAGGTTAAATCTTGAGCAATGAGTATCAGTTCTTTCACGCCATTATTGGCCAAAATGTGCGCTTCCTTTACCAGTTCTTCAATTGGTTTGGATGTGTGCTTGCCTCTCATAAGCGGAATGGCACAAAACGAACACGGTCGATCGCACCCCTCAGCGATTTTTAAAAAAGCGTAGTGTTTGGGAGTGGTGGTAAGTCGTTCTCCTATGAGTTCATGCTTATAGTCTGCTCCTAACGCCTGTAAAAGTTTCGGCAAATCGGTGGTTCCAAAAAAAGCATCAACATTAGGAATCTCTTTTTGCAAATCGGGTTTATACCTTTCTGATAAGCAACCCGTAACGAATAACTTATCGATGTCATTATCAGCCTTTCGTTGAGCTTGTTCCAAAATAGTGTTGATGGATTCTTCTTTAGCATTATCTATAAAACCACAGGTATTGATGACTACAATATTAGCATCTTGCTGATCGGACTCGTGTTCGACTTCTAATTCATTGGCTTTGAGTTGCCCCATTAAAACTTCCGAATCATATATGTTTTTTGAACATCCTAAGGTGATTACATTGATTTTATTTTTTTTAGTCGATTTAGTTCTCATGATTGATCGAATAAAGCGTCTATAAAGGTCTTTTTGTTAAAGACTTGTAAATCTTCAATGCCTTCACCTACTCCAATGTAGCGAATCGGGATTTTAAATTGATCCGAAATACCAATCGCCACCCCTCCTTTGGCTGTTCCATCTAGCTTGCTCAAAGCCAAGGAATCTACTTTTGTAGCGAGGGTAAATTGCTTAGCCTGTTCGATAGCATTTTGACCCGTTGAAGCATCTAAAACCAGCATAACCTCATGGGGTGCGTCAGGAATGACTTTTGACATGACGTTTCTAATTTTTGTCAGCTCATTCATGAGATTAACTTTGTTGTGCAATCGGCCCGCGGTATCGATAATAACAACGTCAGCATCTTTTTTCTTAGCAGATTGAACGGTATCGAAGGCCACTGATGCCGGATCTGATCCCATTTCTTGTTTGACAATTTCCACACCTACTCGCTCAGACCAAATGACTAATTGATCGACTGCAGCTGCTCGAAAAGTATCGGCGGCACCTAATACAACTTTTTTATTGGCTTGTTTAAATTGATGGGCGAGTTTGCCAATGGTGGTTGTTTTCCCTACTCCATTGACTCCTACTACCATAATAATAAAGGGCCCATCGGTCTGGGGAAGAACAAAGTTTACTTCATCGGAATGGTTACTTTCTTCCAGCAAAAGAGCAATTTCTTCTTTTAGGTAGTTGGTAAGTTCATTCACATCTAGGTATTTATCTTTAGAGACTCGTTCTTCTAGTCTATCAATAATTTTGAGGGTTGTTTCAACGCCAATATCAGAAGTTATCAGGGCTTCTTCTATATCGTCAAGTGATTCATTGTCGATTTTAGTTTTACCTGCAACTGCACGAGATAGTTTAGAAAAAACATTTTGTTTTGACTTTTCTAATCCTTTGTCAAGCTTTTCCTTTTTGTCCCTTGAAAAAAAATCGAATATTCCCATTTTGGTATATTTTTAAACACAAAAAGCTTCTTTTTCAAGAAGCTTTCACCAAATGATAACTTTGTGAATTATTTTTTAGCTAAATAATCATTCACTTTGTCCTTGGGAACAATTTCTGAACGAAAAGTATATGACCCTGTTTTTTCTGATTTGGTCATTTTAATCACTTTTGTAAAATCTTTTGCTCCTCTTTTCTGTAACGATGCTACTGCTTTTTTTGCCATAACGTTAAATTATTTTATTTCTTTATGAACAGTCATTTTTTTAAGAATAGGATTAAATTTTTTCAACTCCATCCTATCAGGTGTGTTCTTTTTATTTTTTGTTGTCACGTAACGAGATGTACCTGCCTGACCTGAAGCCTTGTGCTCGGTACACTCTAAAATTACTTGAACTCTATTTCCTTTCTTTGCCATTTTTGAAATAATTGGGGTGCAAATGTAATGATTTCATTTGATTTGTCAACTATTTTCTAACGAATCAATATTCACTTTAAATAAATGGAATCAAAATATTTGATGTAATGTGCTTGTAATTCCACTTTTGTCATTGAGGCGGTTTCTTCCACAAATCTATTTCTTTCTTTTCGACTATCAAACAGCCACACGCGCATGAATCTTAACTGTGGTAGATAGTTTCAACTCGTCATCTATAACACATAACGCTGAAGGGAACTTTACTTTTAGACATATCATAGCTTGGCGGTTTTTATTATTCTAGAACGATTGTTTTGAATCAATCAAAAATAGGTGATTGGCAATTTTGAAATCTTTTTTCCAAATTTTTATGTTTTTCTTTTTCCATTCTTGAGTAGGATATATCCAGTCAAATGTTCCTGCTTGTAAACTTACTTTTACTGGCATGTCAAAACCGTCTATCGCTTTCCATCGGTAGTGAAGTGTTTTGTTCTTTCCAAATCCTCTCAGTTTGTATTCCAGTTGGGGAAGGTTTGGAGTGTACAAATACTGCTGATAAAATGTGTCAAAATCGTGACCACTTTTTTGATTGATAAAATCTAATATGTCTCTACCATCAATCGTTTGATACTTAAATTCTTCAGACATTGTTTTCAAGATGTCAAACCATAGACTGTCATTATCAATCAAATTTCTTAGGGTATGTAAAATAGCACTTCCTTTGGCGTACATGTCACTACCGCCCTTTTGATGTACATTAGGAATTCCCACAATGGGTTTTTTATTTCGTGCTGATAGCATTTGATTTTTAACATATTTAATCATGGCATCATAGCCATACATACATTCTACATAGAGGGCTTCTGAGTAGGTGCAAAAGGTTTCTTGAATCCACATATCTGCAATGTCGTTGGCCGTAATACTATTGCCCCACCATTCGTGACCAGCTTCGTGAATGATAATGTAGTCAAAATCAAATCCAGCAGTAAAACGAGTATTTCCCAAATATCCCTGTAGGTATTTATTGCCGTAAGCTATGGCACTTTGGTGTTCCATTCCAAGGTAAGGTGTTTCTACCATGGCAAAACCATCCTTCTGAAAAGGATACGGGCCAAAATAAGTTTCAAAACACTTCAACATGGGTTTCACTTGTTTGAATTGTTCTTGAGCTTTTTCTATATTGTATGGTAAGACATAATAGTCCAAATTGAGTGTATCTCCGTTGTTAATATGAGTATCGGAAAAGTGAGTGTAATTTGCAATGTTGATACTCACGTCATAATTGTTGATAGGGTAAGACACAAACCAATGAAAGGTGTTGTATAAATTGGTTGATTTGCGTAAGTCGTGAAAGCGTAGATTGCCATTTGAAACACATTGAAGTCCTGCTGGGGCTTGACAACTAATCAACATACTATCGGGCTCATCGGACTGATGATCTTTGTTGGGCCACCAGGAGCTGGCTCCTAACCCTTGACATGAAACTCCAATCCAATCGTTTCCATCTTTATCCTTATCCCATGAAAAACCACCATCCCAAGGGGGGTTGATAGCTTCTCTTGGATGGCCTTCGTAATAGACTCTAATAAAGGCCTTTTCTTGAGCTTTAACTGGCCTGTCGAAATTTACAAATACGGCATTATGTTCCCGCTCAAAAGTCAATTCTCTTTCTTCAAAAAGAATGTACTTAATGGTCATATTATCTAATAAATCTATCTGAATTTTATCAAAATCTCTGACCGCCCTAAAATGTATCTCGTTGAATCCAGAAATAAACTTTTTCTTAGCGTTTACGGAAATTTTTAAGTGGTAGTAATGAACATCATAACAACTTCTTTCTTCAAAAAGGTATCCTCGCAAACTGTCGGTACGACCAAAGTTTTGAGAATAAGATACTAGGGAGTGAATTAATAAAATTAATAAACTAATTTTTTTCATCGGCTAATAGTATTTAATTTAAAGTGAAAAGCTTAGCGTACACGATTCGCTTATTGTATTTAATAATTCTATTGAAGCTGCAATGTTAATGATCGCATTTTGTTCATCGGTCAGTTGTCCTGTACCACTAATTGTTACTAACGAAAACTCGGAAAAATCGGAAAACGATACATCTTGGGAAGGTATATTAATCACGCCATCTTGATTGATAGTACCACTAAGTGTAAATAATCCAAAATCAGTAATAATTTGACCTTCATTTTGCCCTGACTCTATGGTAATTTCTTCGGGAATTATATTGCCAAGAATTAAGCCGTCGCATTCGGAGCTGACGCTCCATGTATTCACAATAATTTGATTAGCGTATTGACAACTACCATCATCAATGGTAGCATCGGACTGATAGTTGTA
>CAXDOW010000034.1:0-17698 GCA_963991165.1 uncultured Flavobacteriales bacterium
TGACCCAATTATCTTTTGTGAAACATGTAGATACCTTAGGGTATGATTTGACTCGTCAAACCTCTCGCATGGACTCAAAATTAAACGATATCGTTTTTGAAAATGACTATGGCAACGCTCGAAACCAAATTGAAATGATTGGTGGTTTATCATTGCATGAACAAGGGTATCAGGGGCAGGACATTCATATTGCGGTATTGGATGCCGGTTTTGGCAATGCTCATGAGATATACGGCCTCAATCATTTATTTGCAAGTCAACGCATACTTGGCACTTGGAATTATGTAGATAACGGCCCATCAGTTTTTGGAAGTAGTTCGCACGGAATGTTAGTACTTTCTACTATGGGAGGGTTTTTGAAAAATGAATTTATTGGTACGGCTCCACAAGCGAGCTATTGGCTTTTTAAAACAGAAGACCCTAATAGCGAAACACGTTTAGAAGAGTACAATTGGGCCATAGCTGCCGAATTTGCTGATAGTGCTGGGGTAGATATCATTAACTCTTCTCTTTCCTACAGCACTTTTGATGTCGAATCTCAAAACTACACCTACCACGATTTAGATGGTAAAACATCGCTTATTTCAAGGGCGGCAGTTCTAGCCGCTAGAAAAGGTATGATTGTGTGTAGTTCCGCTGGAAATTATGGAAACGATAATTGGAAATATATTGGTGCTCCTGCCGATGCAGATAGTATCTTAACCGTAGGATCGGTTGATGAGAATAGAACCACATCATCCTTTTCTTCTTTTGGTCCGACGGCCGATGATAGAATCAAACCAACTGTTTCTGCTCAAGGCACTAATGCGGCTATTTTGACTAGTTCCAATTCAGTAGGATATAGCAATGGTACGTCTTTTTCTTCGCCAATAATAGCTGGAATGACGGCTTGTTTGTGGCAAGCTCATTACGACAAAACCAACATTGAAATTATAAATGCCATTACTCAAAGTGCTCACCTATATCAAACGCCCGACAATCAAATGGGTTATGGTATTCCAAACTTCTCATTAGCTAATGCCTTACTTCTTGATATAGACGATATCAATACACCGAGTATCGATATTTTTCCAAACCCTACCTATTCACAGGCCATAGTGTCTATTTATAGCGGAAATGAATCTGACCTAAGCTATCGCCTTGTTGACCTAAGAGGAAATGTTGTTCTTTCTGGAGATATAGAATGGCTTTATTCCAATGTTTCATTGAAAATACCTCAATTAGAAAGTGGTATATATCTTTTAGAAGTCAAAACACAAAGGGGGACGATGACTGAACGCTTATCTATTTTACATTAACTGTTGCAATTTCAACCTTTAGACTTCTTGAAACCACATTTTTTATTCTTAAGGATGAGAATACATATTTATTTCACCAATATATTTAAAAGCTTTGTATTTTCAATATAGCCCTCCAAAACATCGCTTTTATGAACTTGCCCGACACCCGAAGGAGTGCCTGTAAAAATTAAATCGCCAATTTTAAGAGTCAAAAAAGTGGAAACGTATGAAATGATTTGCTCGATAGAAAACAGCATATCACTTGTATTTCCATTTTGGACAATTTTTCCATTTTTTAATAATGAAAAATTTAAATGGTTTAAATTTAAGGTGTCTATTGGCAGAAAGTCTCTACTGATGACTGCTGATCCATCAAATCCTTTAGCTTTTTCCCACGGGAGTCCATTTGCTTTGAGCTGATCTTGAACATCTCTGGCGGTAAAGTCAACACCTAAGCCAACTTCATGGAAGTATTTGTGAGCAAACCGTTCCTCAATGTGTTTTCCTAAGCGATTAATTCTAACGACAACTTCCACTTCGTAGTGAATATTATTACTGAAATCGGGAATGAAGAAAGGATGGCCTTTTTGTGGAATAGCTGTATCAGGTTTTAAAAAGAAAACAGGTTCTTTGGGAGGTTTGTTTCCCAACTCTTTAGCATGATTTACATAATTTCTCCCAATGCAGATTATTTTCATCTTCGCTGCCCTTCTTTGTCAAAAATAGACCTTAATTGGTATTCCACATACAATACCCCAGCTATTAATCCAACAACCAAAAAAATGCAGGTAATAAGAACCGTAGTATCAAAACTTAAATTAAGTACAATACCACTGGTTTGTACTAAACACGTCAGTAATGACACCCACAAAAACATCACTGCACTTCGTTTGTTAGCTTCATTCCAAGTATCCTGATTTTTGGTTGACATAGTAGTACGGTGACCGTATAAATGGTTAATCTTTTTGGGCGGAAAGAAAAAAAATATAGCAGAAATGATGACCATCAATGGACCTATTGACAAATGGGTTAGCAAGAGGGTATCCATACTAGGTTTTTTTCAATTTTATTTGAGTTAACACCTTTTTGGTATATAGTGGAAAATCGGCTTGTTGTATCCATGAAAAATAGCCCGGATTGGATTCTAAAACGCTGACAACAGTTTCTCCTTTGTATTTTCCGAAGGAGAAACAAGCTTCGTCATTGTCGTTATAGACGATAAATCCAGCCATATCGGCAGTTCGCTTACCTCTGGTCGAAAAGGCAGATAGAAACTCAATATCATTTTCAAGCTCATCATATTTTTCTATTTGAGCATTTAAAATTTCGTAGGTAGCTTTGGTATCTGCTTCTGCACTGTGAGCATTTTCTAAGTCTTTGTTGCAATAGAATTTGTAGGCCGCAGACAGGGTGCGTTGTTCCATCTTATGGAAAATATTTTGAACATCAACAGCATGATGTTTTTTTAAATCAAAATCGATATCTACTCTTAAAAACTCTTCGGCAAGTAGGGGGATGTCAAATTTATTGGAATTGTAACCAGCCAAATCACACCCTTCCATGTAGTTTTTAATTTCGTGGGCAATTTCTTTGAAGGTAGGAGCATTGACAACATCTTCGTCACTGATGCCATGTACTGCAGTGACTTCGGCAGGAATAGGGACGGTGGGATTGACTAACCACGTTTTACTTTCCGTACTTTTATTGGGAAAAGCTTTAAAAATAGAAATTTCTACGATTCTATCTTTTGCAACATTGACCCCTGTTGTTTCAAGGTCAAAAAAGACAATCGGCTTCTTAAGTGATAGATTCATAATACAAATTTAAATGGTAGTTGATTCATCAAAACCCTCAAGATAATCGGCGACTTTTCTTAAAAAGCTACCACCAAGGGCACCATCAACCACACGATGATCGTAGGATAGAGAAAGGAACATCATATGTCTGATGCCAATCATATCCCCTTGAGGGGTTTCAATAACTGCTGGCTTCTTCTTAATGGCTCCAACAGCCATAATGGCCACTTGTGGCTGGTTGATTATTGGAGTTCCCATCACATTGCCAAAGGATCCCACGTTGGTAAGGGTAAAGGTACCTCCTTGAATTTCATCAGGGTTAAGTTGATTATTTCTGGCTCTAAGGGCTAAATCGTTGACGGTTTTAGTAATTCCCATTAAATTCATTTGATCGGCGGCTTTGATGACTGGAACAATCAAATTTCCTGATGGCAGAGCAGCTGCCATACCAATATTAATGTCTTTGTGAACCACAATACTAGTGCCATCTACTGAAACATTGATTAGAGGAAAATCTTTGATGGCCTTGGCGACTGCTTCTATGAAAATGGGCGTAAAGGTAATATTTTGACCTTCTCGTTTTTTAAACTCACCTTTGACTTTATTTCTCCAGTTGACCAAAGTAGTTACATCAGCCTCAACAAAAGAAGTGACGTGTGGGGAGGTTTGTTTGGACATAATCATGTGGTCAGCGATGAGTTTTCGCATTCTATCCATTTCAATAATTTCCGAATTTCCACTGACCGTTATTTTTGGGGCACTAGCAGTTGATGGTTTTGCTGGTACTTCTTGTTTTTTAGAATGCTCTTGTACTGGAGGAGTGGGTGATGGTGGTTGTTCAGACGATTTGTTTTTAAGATAATCTAGCAAATCGACTTTGGTGACACGTCCATCTTTTCCACTACCGCTTATGGTGTCTAATTCATTTTTACTTAATCCTTCTTCACTAGCAATAGAACGGACTAGTGGTGAGTAAAAACGATCGCCGGTATTTTCAATTTTTTGAGTGGATTCTTTAATTTGAACGATTTCCTCTTCAACTTGCTGTGCCACTTGATCCACCTTTATACTTGTTGTTTGATCGTTTTGTGTAGAAGAAGAATCGTCGTCAGAATTAGTCTCAATAATGGCAAAAGGTTGACCTACCTTTACAATTGCATCAACCTCAAAAAGTTTTTCTACAAGAACGCCCTCAGAAGCGGAGGGCACTTCGGAATCAACTTTATCCGTTGCAATTTCAATGACGGTTTCGTCTAGTTCAATATGTTGTCCAACGTCTTTGTGCCAGTTAATAATGGTTGCTTCCGCCACACTTTCGCCCATCTTGGGCATGATAAGTTCTACTTTTGCCATGTAAATTAGTTGATTTAAGCGTTCGCTAAATTAAAAAATAAATTCACGTAATTCTCATGACCGATTCAAATTAAAAGACCTAATTTTTAACATCATCTTCTTGAAAAAGATAATGGCTGAAATGACAATGGCGTAAAATGGATATGTTTTGGGGTAATACGTTTTTACAAAAATTTTCATAGCACCAAAGAAACGGTCTATGTATTCCGTACTTTTTCTATTCGTAGATTTGCCTTTGTGATGCAAAATTGAGGTGTCGCCAAGGTAAAAATTATGATAGCCGGCTTGTTGAATTCGATGCGAAAGGTCAATATCTTCTCCAAACATAAAATAGGTGTCGTCAAAGCCACCAACCGTCATCAGAATTTCTTTTTTTATGAAGATGAAAGCACCGGCTAAGATGTCTATCTTATGGCGTTTATCTTCTTCTAGATGACCCATATAATATCGATTGAAGACAGCAGACTTAGGAAATAGGGTTGACAAATAAGAAAAACGACAAAAAGAGGCCCAAGGGGTGGGAAACCCTCGTTTTGACTCTTTTAAAAAATGACCATCAGAATCAATCATTCTGACACCTATACCACCGCATTTAGGGTGCGATTTGGCATGTAAGAGGCAATTATCTATGCTTGACTTATTCACTTTAGTATCTGGATTTAAAAACAAAACATATTCTCCACTAACTTGCTCAAGAGCTTGATTATTGGCTTTAGCAAAGCCCAAATTGATGCTGTTTTCTATTAAATGGATGTTTGGAAATTCTGTTTTTATCATATCGACCGATTGGTCATTGGAAGCATTATCAACCACCCAAATTTCTGTATCGATGGATTGTGTCGATTTCTGAACACTCAAAAGGCATTCCCTTAATAGATTTTTTACATTGTAATTAACAATAATAATCGATAAAATCATGGCAGCAAAGATAGAATAATATGGCTTGTGTAAACTTTTTGCATTGTCAATAACTCCATTTATGGACTCAAAATTATTAATGGCATTAGTATTATTTTTGTAGTATGAATTTTTCTTCTAAACTGATTGAAAAAGCGGTTGATCAATTTTCAAAATTACCTGGAGTGGGGCCTAAATCTGCTCTAAGACTTACCCTTCATCTGTTGAAGATGAATCGTTCTGAAGTCCACGATTTTGGACAATCTTTTATTGACCTTATCAACAACATAAATTATTGCTCGGAGTGCCACAACATTTCGGAACTGGACGTATGTGAATTGTGTTCTAACCCAAATAGAGATCAGCGAACCATTTGCGTGGTAGAAGATATTAGAGATGTGATGGCCATTGAAAATACGCATCAGTTTAAGGGGAAATATCATGTTTTGGGTGGTATATTGTCGCCACTCGATGGTATTGGCCCCGAAGATTTGAACATAGATTCTTTGATAGAGAAAGTATCTTCTAAGCAAGTTCAGGAGGTCATTTTAGCTCTGAGTACAACCATGGAAGGGGATACTACCAACTTTTATATTTTTAAAAAACTAAAAGAGTTTGACGTTAAAATGAGCGTTATTGCACGTGGTGTATCAATAGGCGACGAGATAGAATATGCCGATGAAATAACGCTTGGTCGATCTATTGTGAATCGAACGCCTTATGAAAATTCTTTAGTGAAATAAGTATGTCGCCAATTCTTATACTTTTCATTATTGTTATTTATTTTTTAGTCTTGATAGCCATCTCTTTTGCTACTGGCAAGAGCGATAGTAATGAAACCTTTTTCTTAGGCAATAAACAATCGCCTTGGTATGTAGTGTCTTTTGGTATGATAGGAGCTACCCTCTCAGGTGTGACATTTATTTCTGTACCTGGTTGGGTAGCCGATAGCCAGTTTAGCTATTTACAAATGATACTTGGAATGACTGCTGGTTATGTGGTGATTGCCAATGTCTTAATGCCCATTTATTACCGCATGAATTTGACTTCCATATATTCTTATTTGGGAGATCGTTTTGGTAAAACGACACACAAAACAGGGGCGTTTTTCTTTTTATTATCTAGAACTATTGGGGCATCATTCAGACTGTATTTGGTTGCTAACGTTTTACAAATTGCCATTTTCGATGCTTGGCATGTTCCGTTTTGGTTAACCGTTAGTTTAACCATTGTTCTTATTTGGATTTACACCTTTAGAAGTGGTATTAAAACTATTATTTGGACCGACACCTTACAAACCTTGTTTATGCTTACTGCTGTGGGCGTTAGTATTTGGCTCATTTCTGACAAAATGGGCCTGGGGTTGGTGGATCTGGCTACGACTATTCGCGACAGTGAATATGCTCAGCTATTCTTTTGGGAAGGAAAGCAACACTTCATTAAGCAATTTTTATCGGGGGCTTTCTTAGCTATTGTTATGACAGGACTTGATCAGGATATGATGCAAAAAAACATTTCTTGTAAGAGTTTGCAGGAGGCACAAAAAAATATGTATTCGTTCAGTATTGCACTGATTGTTGTGAATGTCTTTTTTTTATCATTGGGTGCTTTGCTGTATCTCTATGCTCAACAAATTGGATTAGAGGTTACCAAGGGCGATGATTTATTTCCTTTGGTTGCTTTGCAGGGTGATTTGGGGATAGGCGTAGGTGTATTTTTTATCTTAGGTCTTATTGCGGCAGCTTACTCTAGTGCCGATTCGGCACTAACGTCATTGACCACCTCCTTTTGTGTGGATTTTTTAGACATAGAACAAAGCGAACGGGGATTGGCTACAAGAAAGTATGTCCACGTGGGATTTTCGGTCTTATTGGTTGTGGCGATTTTAATTTTTAAAGCTATCAATGACGATAGCGTAGTGTCGGCTCTTTTTAAAGTAGCAGGATATACTTATGGCCCGCTATTAGGATTGTTTAGCTTTGGAATATTTACTAAGTGGAAACTAAGAGACCATGCCGTTCCTGTTGTTGCTATTGTATCACCTTTTTTGGCTTACCTCTTACAACTTTATATTCCATTTGGCTTCGAATTACTTATTGTTAACGGAGCAATTACCTTTCTAGGATTGTGTTTGTTGATTAAAAAGAATAGGTAATTATTCTTGATATCTAAGTTTGAATGTTACCGATGCATTAAACACAAATTGATATTTGTTTAGTTAAGTTCATAATTCAAACTTTCATTTTTGAGAGCATTCAATTCGGAATTAGAGGTAAAAACTTTGGACAGTATATAACGGCTCCATCGGCTACGTTTAGAAAACTGATTAAATGTTTCGTTTTTCCAATCAAAGCCATCTTTCCAAAAGGTAGTGGGAGAAATGTAACAGTAGGTAAAGTTTTGAATGATACTGCTAACTGAATATCTTTGGCTGAGTTGATGTAATTTTGGGGAAATAAGCATGGTTTTTCTTAACTCACATTCTTTTTTTAGTTGATTGTGAAGCCGATTGTATTGGGGGATAATTTTTTTCATGCTAAAGTTTTGATAGGCGGTATTTCCCATGTTCTTAATGGGGCGTATCTGAAGGGTATCAATGTTGATGTTTTCAAAAATTTCCCAAAATCGAGAAAGCTCTTCAAAATTATCTTCGTTGAAGGTATAGTTAACTCTCAATTGAAAATGGGGATATTCTTTTTTTATCTGAGTGATATAGTCTAACGATTGTAAAAATCGGTCAAAGTTACCGCGTCCCATCAAATCTTCATAGGTTTCTTTTTGTACGCCATGAAGGGAAACCGTAATTTCGTCTAAACCTAGGGAACACCATGTTCGGAGTTGTTCTAACTCAATGTTGTTGGCGTTGGTCGTCATGGAAATGTAGGGTACCTTGTGCGTTTTCCCTAAACGTATGATTTTGTCCAACGATTTGTACAAAGTGGGCTCGGTGCCACAACCAATTTGTAGTTTTATAGCTCTGTTCAGAATGGCCTTAGCAAAGAGGTTTAATTCGTTTTCAGGAAAAATACCTTTCAGTTTTTTGACGTAGTTTTCGTCGGTAAAATAACACATTTTACACCTTAGATTACAGGCATTGACAGGATCGAAATGAACTCCTAAATAACGCCTGTTAAACTGATGCAACAAGTAAATAAAAAAGAGTTTTATTCGTGGATTTTTAATCCAGTTATTGAGTTTTATGAGGGTATAATACTTCAACTAGGTATGGTCTTATTTTTGTGTTGTGAATAGAGGTTAATAACTATGGTAAGTCCAATGATGACCAACACGGATGAAATAATTTCGGCTTGTGTAATTTCATAGTTAAAGATGATGTATTTAGTATTGACACGTATTTTTTCAATAAAAAAACGCTCTACACCATTTAGAGTTAAGTAGATGCCAAACAGCAATCCTGGAATGGCGATTCGCTTTCGCAAGTACCATAATAATGCAAACAATCCTAAGGCCATTACAATTTCGTAAATAGGAGTAGGGAAGACTGGATTTAACAGCTCATGGCAATAATTCCCAACGCAACCTTCAATGGGAACTCCAGCGTTAATCACATTGTTCGGATACGTATAGGCCCATGCCCAATCGGGTAAAAAACGTAACCATTCAGGTTTAGGGGCTAGATTTTCAATTCCCCAATCGCCATCACCAGAAAAATGACATCCCATACGTCCTATGCCGTAAGCCAACATCAAACCAGGAGCAGCAGCATCACTAATATGTTTATAGTGAATGCCATTTTTTCTAGTGTAGTAGATGACAGCAATGGCGCCAAGTATCAATCCTCCGTAAAAGGTTAGACCGCTAAACGATAACAGTTGCCCGATAGGATCTGCTAAAAAGTCATCTATGTTTTCTAAGTTGTGAAAAATTTTGGCTCCAATAATTCCAGAAAAAACAGCTATAATAGTAATGTTTCCAACCAGTTGGTATGGGTGAATGGTTTCGAAAACGGTTTTGGGCTTTTCTAACAGATGCTTTAGCGTTTCACGATGTTTCAAATAGACATTGATAATACCAGCCAAAACACCTCCTAAAAAATGACCATCAGTAGAAAGAATCATGGATTGTGGGTTGTCAACAAACTGAGCATAATTTAGAGCCACATACAGAAGTTTGTAACCCACTAAAAATCCTAACAGAAATAAGTAAATATACTGCTGAGAGGTCATCTTTTTACCAATTACCTTTTTTTGTTTTGTAGCACTAATAAGCCCTTCTTTTTCTTTTCTTTTTAATTCTAGCTTTAGAGTCCAACTAGAAACCAGTATGGCAATAGCCACAAAAAATCCAAAGGTTTGAATGGGAAGAGGTATGTAAATACCAAATAAGTCGTTTATAAGATAGCTAATGTTCGGGTACATAATTTATGATATTTCATCAAAGATAAAAACTCCATTTTCATCCATTACATTTAAAGCTGTTTTTTTTATTTCATTTTGAAAGTGTGCTTGGAAGGGCGCTTTTACGCGAATGTAGTTTTCGGTAAAGCCGTACATAAATCCATCTTTATTTTCTTGTTCAAACAGAACGTGTCTTACTGTCCCTTTCTGTTGTTGGTAAAAGTGGCGTTTCTTTTTGGAGGATAAAACGCGTAACATTTTGCTTCTTTTTTGTTTTTCTCTTATGTCCACTTTATCAGTCATCAAAGCGGCTTCGGTATTGGCTCTTTCTGAAAAACTAAAAACGTGAAGGTAAGATATGTCTAATTGTCGAAGGTAATTATAGGTTTCTAAAAAATGATCTTCTGTTTCGCCAGGAAAGCCCACAATAACATCAACACCTATGCAGCAGTGAGGCATTACGCTTTTTATGTCAGCGATTCGTTGGGTATATAAGTCGGTGAGATAGCGTCTTTTCATTCGCTTCAAAACTTCATCACTTCCCGATTGTAGAGGAATGTGGAAATGGGGAACAAAAGAGGATGAGTGAGTCACAAAATTAATGATATCTTTAGTTAACAAGTTGGGTTCAATGGATGAGATTCGAATTCGATGTATCCCATCAACTTGGTCCAGTGCCTTAACCAAATCTAAAAACGTATGTTCGTGTTTTTTATTTCCCAATTCACCTCTTCCATAATCTCCGATATTGACCCCTGTTAATACGATTTCATGAATGCCTTGTTTGGAAATGGCTGTGGCATTGTCTAATACATTTTGGAGTTTGTCGCTTCGGCTAATACCTCTTGCTAAGGGAATGGTGCAATAGGTGCATTTATAATCGCAGCCGTCTTGTACTTTTAAAAATGCACGCGTTCTGTCACCTAAAGAGTAAGCTTGTTCAAAAACGTCAGCGTCCTGGATTTCACATGAATGAACTTCAGTAATTTCTTTTTTACTTAAATCATTCAAATAGTGGGTTAACTTAAACTTTTCGGTTGCCCCTAACACTAAATCAACTCCTTCAATATTGGAAATTTCGTTTGGTTTGAGTTGTGCGTAGCACCCCACAACAATAACAAATGCTTGGGGCGATGTTTTTAAAGCTGAACGAACAATTCGTTTACATTCTTTATCGGCGTTTTCTGTGACAGAACACGTATTGATGACATAAATATCGGCCTTTTGTGAAAAGTCAACCTTCTTATAATTTTCGTTGACTAACTGTCTAGAAATGGTCGATGTCTCAGAAAAATTGAGCTTACACCCTTGTGTGTAAAAAGCAACCGATGGATGATTTTTAATCATACGCAAAAGTAGCTTTTTTCTAATTCCTGTCTCTTGTTTTTAGTTTTTGTGACAGAAAATGATGATTAATCGTAACTATAACCCTTTATTTTCGTAAAAATAGAGTGTAGTGTCGATTTTTCATTTTTTTTAGTTTAAAATTGATCCAGTCTTTTAGGAAAACCAATATTCGGTCTTTAAGAGATACATAATAAAGCTAACCTACTATTCTTTGGTTGATATGTTTGAATCTTTATGATGTTCGAATTTTTCCTTTTAGACTGGATTTGTATTTTTACATGATGAAGTGTCAACAAGGATTTTCTCTGCTCATTTTGGTTTTATATAGCATGCTCTTTGCTTCATGTCATTTAAGTCATGATAATAGCCATCTTTCTATTTTTAAGTATAATGAGTCATCGGGCATCAATAGTTTGGACCCCGCCTTTGCAAAAGATCAAGCTAGTATTTGGGCCGTCAATCAGTTGTTTGATGGCCTGGTTCAGTTAGATTCGAACTTAAACGTTCAGCCATCAATTGCCAAGTCATGGTCCGTTTCTGAAGATGCCTTACAATATAGGTTCAATTTGCGGATGGACGTTTATTTTCATTCTCATGACTTGTTTCTTTCTAGGCAAGAACGTTTGGTTAGGGCCTCAGACTTCGTTTATAGTTTTGATCGATTGATAGACAAACAACTTGCTTCACCTGGTGCATGGGTGATGAATAGTGTTAAAAGCTATCAGGCAGTTAATGATAGTACCTTGATGATAACTCTAAAGCATCCATTTCCTCCATTTTTAGGATTGCTAACGATGTCTTATTGCTCCGTAGTTCCTCAACGAATCGTAGAAAATACTTCGTTCAGAGAGCAACCCATTGGAGCTGGACCATTTTTTTTTCAATATTGGAAAGAAAATGTCAAGTTAGTTTTTAGAAAAAATACTGAATTTTATGAAAAAGGGTGGCCGTTGTTGGATGCGGTTTCAATTACTTTTATAAAAGATAAGCAATCGGCATTTTTAGAATTTTTAAAAGGAAATCTCGATTTTATTTCTGGTCTTGATGCCTCTTACAAAGATGAAGTGCTTACCACCAATGGTCAATTAAAAGAGGATTATAAAGAAAAAATAGTGATGCAGTCACTTCCGTATTTAAATACCGAATACTTGGGTTTTTTGATGGATGAAAATAACCAATCGCCCACACAGTATTTAGCGGTTCGAAAAGCCATCAATTATGGTTTTGACCGTCAAAAAATGATGACCTATTTACGAAACAATATTGGTACGCCAGCCATACATGGTTTCATTCCTAAGGGATTACCGTCTTTTTCAGATAGTATGATGACCTATGATTTTAATCCTGAATACGCCAAACAACTTCTGCAAGAACAAAATCTAGATACTGTTCAAATAACCTTACATACAACCAGCTCCTACTTAGATATATGTGAATTTATTCAAAATCAGTTATCAGAAATTGGTATTGAGGTAGCCATAAACATCAGTCCACCATCTACCCATCGACAAATGGTGTCGACCTCTAAGTTGAATTTTTTCAGAGGATCGTGGATTGCTGACTATGCAGATGGAGAAAACTATTTGGCTTTATTTTATTCCAAAAACTTTTGCCCTAATGGTCCCAATTATACCCATTTTTCAAACCCTCAATACGATACTTATTATGAAGCTTCATTAAAAGAAACTTCAATGGAAAAGAGAATTGAACTATATCGAATGATGAATCAAATCATCATGCAAGAGGCGGCTATTGTGCCTCTCTATTACGACCAAGTTATTCGATTTGTTCAGAACGATATTTCTGGATTGCCGTCTAACGCTATGAACTTATTGGAGTTGAAAACGGTTTCAAAAAAATAAATATTAATCAAAATAACTTTCAATAGGAAAGTGATCGGAAAAATCGCGCTGGTGTGTGACATAGCGACTAATGTCAATTTCCGGACTAAATAGGATATAGTCAATTCTCAGCATGGGGATTTTACCATTGTAGGTGCTGCCAATACCATTTCCTTGTTGAGAAAAACTATCGTCTAGACCTTCAGAAAGAACCGAATAAGCGTAAGAATTTGGTGTATCGTTAAAGTCTCCACACACAATTATGGGGAAAGGAGATGTATTCATGTGTCTTTTGATGGCGTTCACTTGTTTTGCTCGTTTGGAAAAAGAAATTTTCAGACGTTTAATAATACTTTCAGCACCCTCAACAGAAGGACGTTCTAGGAACTGATAGTCTTCTTTTTGAAACCAATTTGATGCCAAGTGAATATTGTAAAAACGTATGGTGTCGGAGTTCACTGCTATGTCCGAAAAAATACAGACATTATTTTTAGTTTCTCCGTGAATGCTAACCGTTCCCTTGTTTAAAATGGGGTAGTTTGAATAAGTAGCCATGCGCCATTTTTTTCTATTGCTTTGTAGACCAATATGGCTGTAGGGATATTGAATGGATGGAAGTTCGTTTGGTGCATAAAACTCTTGAAGACAAACAATATTGCTATTCGATGAATTGATAAATTGAATAATATCCTGGCTAATTGTTTCCTTTTCAATCCATTGGTAGGCATTAAATAACCTGACATTAAAACTCATTACCGAAAAATGGTGATTACTATTGCTTTCTTTTTCAAAAAATTGAAAATGATTGTTAAAGTGTTCTATTCCCAGAGCTAGAATGATGACGTTGGTCCAAAATACTTTTTTGAAACGCACCAACCAATAGATTAAGAAGGCAGAATTTATAATTAAAAGATAAGGATATGATAAGCCTAAAAAAGCGATGGGCCAAAGAAAAGAGTCGGGATTGATAAAGGGCGTGAAATATGAAATCAACAACGCTACCAAAAACACACCATTTATAAACGTTAAAATAAAACTCATAAGACTGTTTATTTCTTACTTTCCTTAAATAAGGTGTCTTTTTCTTTCTTATTTAAACTATCATAGCCCGATTTGGCAATTTTGTCTAAAATTAGATTTATGTCATTTTGTTGTTGGGCTTTAGATTCTCTCCATTGATCATCGGTCTTTGGTCTTTTGTAAACTGTTTTCATTGTTGGTTCATTGTTAAACTGTGAAACAAGCCAGTCCATGAAACTGTCAAACCCTTTAGAAAAATCGTTTCCTCTTTTAAGTTGACTAGCAAAGAAATAGCCATAAAAAGCGCCGCCTAAATGGGCAATATGACCGCCTGAATTTCCTTTTGGAATAAGAATTAGATCTAACACTACGGTCAATATGGCGATGTATTTGAGCTTTACCCGGCCAATAAACGTTAGGTCAACATGGTAGTTGGGGACATAACTTGCAATACCCACCAAAATAGCTAAAACAGATGCCGAAGAGCCAAGAGCAACAGAAACTGGTAAAGATGGTTCGAAAACAGGGAAAAAGTTGTAGGAAAGGATGAAAAACATACCACCAACAAGTCCTCCCAACACATAAGTGCTAACTAGCTGTTTATGACTCAGGTATTTTAAAAAAATCCGTCCCCCAAAAAATAACCACAAGATATTAACTATTAGGTGAATAAAGCCGTTATGGACAAACATATAAGTGAGTATTGTCCAAGGTTTGTAAAGTAAGGTTTGAAAATGGGCAGGTAGACCAATAAAATCATTGATATTGACTGAAGTAAGGTTGAATAAGAAAAGAACTACCTTAATGACTTCAATAGCGACAAATAAAAAAAGATTGATGTAGATTAATCGAGTTAACATACTTCCTTTTTGAAAACTAGCTTTGATATCGTTGACAATCATGTTTTAATAAAAATGTTGACTGTTTTTTCTCCAATACTTGATAAGTAAGTAGCCAAATAACATACCTCCCAAATGGGCGAAGTGAGCTACATTATCGCTAGGGTTATTTTGTAATCCTAGCCAAAGTTCTAAAATCCCATAGCCAGCAACAAAATATTTTGCTTTTATAGGAATGGCAAAGTAAATATAAATCAGGGTGTTAGGGAATAACATTCCAAATCCCAGTAGAAGGCCAAAGACGGCACCTGATGCACCAACAGTGGGAATGTTGTACAAGGCATTTAACTTACTCATCAACGGGTTTACAAAATTTTGTCCATTTTGCAACGCTATATAGCCATCGGCGACTACTCTGTTTATCTGATCAATAGAAAGTTGAGCTTCTAAAGTAGATATTTGGAATTGGGTTACTGCCAAATGCAAAACTGCCGCCCCCAATCCAGTAAGCATATAGAAGATTAAAAATCGTTTTCCTCCCCACACATTCTCCAATTGATTGCCAAACATCCACAGGGCAAACATATTGAAGAAAATATGCGATAAATTACCATGCATAAAGATGTGAGTAATGAACTGATGGGGTCTAAAATCGGGCGATTGCCAACTATGTAGCCCTAAGTATTGATCTAAATTTATGTCAAAATTTGACCGTAAAACAATCTTTGCTAGAAAAAATAATGCGTTGATTATGAGTAGGTTTTTCACTACTTCTGGTAAATAATTAAATCTTGCTGGTCTGAACATCTTAAAATTGCTTTAAAAAATCGTCTGTTGAAAATTTGATAAAAGTAGGTTTTCCGTTCACTAATACATTGGCTTGTTGGCAAGAAAATAGATTCTCTACAATGGCTAACATTTCTTCTTGATTCAATGTTCGCCCTGTTTTTATACTCATGCTTTTAGCCATTGAAAGAGCAAACTTATTGTCTTTCTCAACAGACAGTTGACTGTTGTACTGTTCGATAAAAACTTCAAAAATTATTTCCAAATCGTTCATTTCGATTTCGGGAGGAGTGCCTAAAACAACAATACTATTAGAGTTTAAAAAGTCAAAACGAAAACCAATATTAAGTAATTCGTGACTAATTTCCTTGATTATTACAACGTCTGAAGGGTTTATAGCTATTGTTTTAGGAAAAAGTAATTGCTGTGATTTGCTTTCTTGATTTTGAGAGCTAAGGTAGTGTTCGTAAAGTATTCGTTCGTGAGCCCGTTGTTGGTGTATGACATAAAGTGTGGAATTGACGTTTGTTACTAAGTAGGTGTTGTTTAGTTGAAAACACGAAATAGTAGGAGATACAGAGTGATTGTTGAGTTCCTTTTGAGTAATTTCAGTGGTCGAAACTGATGGTATGTCTTCAAATAATTTTTCCCAATGATCTGTCTTATTTTTGTTAGGAGGTTGAATGGTGGATGTTTTCTCAAACGGATTATACTGATGGTCAATTTTTGTTTTGGGTGGCGTACTCGGCTGAATAGCTTTAGGTACATTGACAAAACTTGGGTCACTTTCAAAATCGAGGGTAGGAACCACATTGTGAAGGCCCAAAGCCCGTTTTACAGATGAGCGTATGATGGCATAAATGGATTTTTCATCCTCAAATTTTATCTCCGTCTTGGTGGGGTGAATATTGATATCAATGAATTTGGGGTCAATAGAAAGAAATAAAAAATAGGAGGGATGATATCCTTCATTAATCAAATCCTTGTAGGCATTATTGACGGCATGGTGCAAATACGCACTTTTTATAAATCGATTATTTACAAAGAAAAACTGTTCGCCTCTAGTCTTTTTGGAAAATTCTGGTTTTCCAACAAAGCCCTTAACATTAACCAGAGTCGTTTCTTCAGAAACAGGGATTAACTTCTCATTATATTTGGATCCAAATATGCCAATGATGCGTTGTTTGAGCCCTGATATAGGCAAGTTGTACACTTCCTTGTTGTTTTGAAAAAGAGAAAACGAGCATTGTTCGTTAGCAATAGCAACTCTGTTAAATTCATCTAAAATATGCTTGAGTTCAACGTTATCTGATTTTAAGAAATTTCTTCGAGCGGGAACATTAAAAAATAGATTTTTCACTGCAATAGAAGTACCATTGTTAGTCGTGCAATTTTCGTGTGATACGACTTTGCTACCTTCAACGATTATTCTTGTACCAAGTTCATTGTCCTTAATTTTTGATTTTAGTTCCACATGAGCAATGGCCGCCATTGAGGCCATAGCTTCGCCTCTAAATCCCATTGTTTTGATGGAATGTAGGTCGTTGGCTTCTCGAATTTTTGAGGTGGCATGACGTTCAAAACACATTCTAGCGTCTGTCTCGCTCATGCCACATCCGTTATCGACTACCTGAATGAGTGTCCGACCAGCATCTTTGACAATGAGGGTAATGTTAGTCGCTCCTGAATCAATAGCATTTTCAAGCATTTCTTTGACGGCCGATGAAGGACGCTGTATAACTTCTCCTGCCGCAATTTGATTGGCAACATGATCAGGAAGTAATTGAATGATATCAGCCATAATTAAAATGTCAAAAATAAGGCACTTAAAATGAATAATATCAAAACGATAAAAAGTAATCTTTTATTGGACGATCTCAATTCTTTGGATCGCTTGCCAGTGGACCAATTGGAGTTGTTTCTCAAACCGCTTAATTGATTTTGAAGCAAGTTTCGACGTTCTGTTCGGGCTTCCTTTTCAGCGTCGTAATATCGTGTTTTAAAATCAAATTGACGATGCCTTGTTGGTTTAAAAAAACTGGGCAGTTTAGGTGCGTTCATACTTACAAAAATAAACAAATCAAAATCAATAGGGTAGTGTAATTGTCAGCATTCACATGTCTGGGACCTGAAGGGTGGTTTTTATTTTTTGAAAAATAAATTATTTACAAATGTTAACAC
>CAXDOW010000035.1:0-17519 GCA_963991165.1 uncultured Flavobacteriales bacterium
GCCTGTCTCGTGGGCTCGGAGATGTGTATAAGAGACAGGTTGTTGCGAATGTATAAAATATTAAAAAAACAATCTAGCTTTTGCACTAGTTTTTTGATCACAAAAATCGTTTTGTAAAAACTTAAAATAAGCAGTTATTGCAATCATAGCAGCATTGTCCGTACAATAACTAATGGGTGGTATAAAGACATTCCAGCGATTAGATTCTTCTAGTTCTTTTAGATTTATTCTAAGGCCAGTGTTGGCCGATACGCCGCCTGCAATAGCGATATCATTGATATGTGTTTGCTGACTGGCTTTCTCTAATTTTTTAACTAAGATAGTGATAATGCTATGCTGAATTGAGGCACAAATATCATTGATGTTGTTGGAAATAAAATCAGGATTTTTCTTTACTTCTCTTTGTATAAAGTATCGGATGCTGGTCTTTAAACCACTAAAACTAAAGTCTAAGTTATCCACTTTTGGAATACCAAATTGATAGGCCTTTGGATTGCCAGTTTTGGCGTATTTGTCAATGAGTGGTCCTCCAGGGTATGGAAGTCCCAATAATTTTGCCGACTTATCAAAAGCTTCTCCAGCGGCATCATCTAAGGTTTGACCTAACAATTCAAAATCTAGGAAATCGTTTACTTTTACGATCTGGGTATGTCCACCTGAAACAGTTAAACATAAAAAAGGAAAAGACGGAGAATGGCTATTTCCATTTCTGTCTTTAATAAAATGTGCTAAAATATGTCCTGCCATATGATTTACATCTATAAGCGGAATGTTTTGTGCCAAGGCAAATGATTTGGCAAATGAAACACCTACCAATAAAGAACCAAGTAAGCCTGGCCCTCTAGTAAAACCAACAGCACTAATGTCTTTCTTATTTACACCGGCCTCTTTTATGGCTTGGTCAACCACGGGGACAATGTGTTGTAGATGAGCTCTGGAAGCTAATTCAGGAACTACGCCTCCATAATTTTCGTGTACTTTTTGATTACTGATAACGTTAGAAAGGATTCTATCGTTAGAAAAAACTGCAGCACTGGTGTCATCACAAGAAGACTCAATGCCAAGTATAATAGTGGGTTTAGTCATTGTCCAATCTAGAAAGTCGATGACCTAATTTATCACGTTTAGTTCTAAGATAGTTCTTATTATGAAAATTTGATTCTATTTCTAAGGGAATATTTTCTACAATTTTCAAGCCATATCCCATCAGACCAGTACGTTTTTTAGGATTGTTACTCAATAACCTTATTTGATTTATATTAAGAAATCTCAAAATTTGTGCTCCTACTCCGTAATCTCTTGAATCAGCGTTAAAACCTAACTCTTCATTGGCTTGTACGGTATCTCTACCATTTTCTTGGAGTTTATATGCTTTTAGTTTGTTGAGCAGTCCAATGCCTCTTCCTTCTTGATTCATATATACGATAACTCCCTTTCCTTCACGTTCAACTATTTCCATTGCCGCGGATAGTTGTGGTCCACAATCACATCGGCAAGAGCCAAAAATATCGCCCGTTACACAGGAAGAATGGACGCGCACCAAAATATCTTCATTAGCTTCCCATTGACCTTTCACTAATGCTAAATGAATCTGATTATTTGTGATTTGTTTAAAGGCATGAAGTTCAAAATTGCCAATTTGTGTTGGAAGATTAACATCGATAAGTTTTTCAATCAAAGTTTCGTTTTGTATTCGATAAGCGATAAGATCTTTAATAGTAATAATTTTAAGGTTGTGAACCTTAGCAATAGTTTTCAGTTCAGGTAATCTGGCCATTGAACCGTCTTCATTCATAATTTCAACGATGACTCCAGCAGGATAAAGACCAGCAAGTCGAGCTAAATCAATAGCTGCTTCGGTATGTCCTGCTCTTCTGAGAACGCCACCTCGTCTTGCTTTAAGAGGGAAAATATGTCCTGGTTTGCCCAATTCTTCAGGCTTTGTTTTAGGATTGACTAGCGCTTGTATAGTTTTTGAACGGTCGCTTGCGGAAATACCAGTCGTACACCCATGACCAATAAGGTCAACTGATACAGTAAAGGGGGTTTCGTATTCAGCTGTATTTTTTCCAACCATCAACTGAAGGTCAAGTTCATCGCATCGGTCTTCTATTAACGGGGCACAGATTAGACCTCTCCCATGAGTTGCCATAAAATTTATCATTTCAGGAGATACTTTTTCGGCAGCAGCAAGAAAATCACCTTCATTCTCTCTGTCCTCATCATCAACTACTATAACTACCTTACCAGCCTTTATGTCTTCTATGGCTTCTTCAATTGAATTTAACATCTTGAATTTTAGTACAAAGATAAGCTAATTAGTTAGCAATCTTTGAGCATGTTTTAATCTAATTTTCTAGACCAACTGCTGGTTCGTCCAAAAATAGGTAGTCCAACGTAGCCTCTCAAATCAAGACTGTTTTCTGATGATAGTGTCATTGTACCTTTGTAGGTGTTTCCGCTTTTTGGGTCATAAATTTCGCCATCATCCCATACGTTTTCTTCGTCGTGCTGAAAGTCATACATAATCTTCAATCCGAGTCTAGGACGTGTTTGTAAGGACTTGTCTGGATTTAAATGATCTACTTTTGGGGAACCGTTCTCATCGTTGGGATTTTTCATCCAAATGATGTGGCCTTCAAAAGTGTTGTCTGCTGTTTTTGTAATGGCAATAACAGCGTCTTTTTCATTATTGTACCATTCTCCAATAATTGCATCGGATTGAGCAATCAAGTTGTGACAAAAACATAAAAAACTAAACAAAAAGAGTGTTTTCATACGAACTGATTTTTTTAGCAATTTAATATATTTTATGAAAATTAAGTACAAATAGGCCCAAAAAAAAGCTACCCAAGTATTTCTACTTGGGCAGCCCCTTAAAGCCATGAAAAAACTTACTTCCCTCTCCCTAATGGGAACCACAAATATAGATGTTTTTTTTATTGTGTGTTAGAATTAATCAAAAAAAAAATAAAAAAATCAATATTTATACTATTTAGGTTACTTTCATTTCTATTGATAGTTTTGGTAAATTTGTGAAAACAAAAAAGTTATGCCCAAACCACTTATATTAGTATCAAACGATGATGGGATTACGGCACCTGGTGTGCGTGCTTTGATAGATGTTGTAAAAGATATTGGAGATGTAGTTGTCGTTGCCCCCGATGGTCCTCAATCTGGAATGGGTCACGCCATTACTATTAATTCAACATTACGCTGCGATCAAATTCATATAGACGATGGGCCTCAAAAGGAGTATGCTTGTTCAGGAACACCAGTCGATTGCGTCAAGTTAGCAGTCAGTAAAATACTGGATAGAAAACCTGATTTATGTGTTTCTGGTATTAATCATGGTTCAAATTCGTCTATCAATGTCATCTATTCAGGAACTATGTCCGCAGCGGTTGAAGGTGCACTCGAAGGGATACCATCCATTGGTTTTTCTTTGCTTGATTTTTCATTTGATGCGGATTTTTCAGCTTCAAAAAAAGTGGTCAGCGATATTGTAAAAATGGTATTAAAAGAGGGGTTGCCCAAAGGTGTTTGTTTGAATGTAAATATTCCAAAAATTAACTTAAATTCAATTAAAGGGTATAAAATTTGTCGCCAAGCTGATGCTAATTGGGTCGAAGAGTTTGACGAACGATCAGATCCATCCGGAAGAACCTATTATTGGCTAACGGGCAGTTTTCAAAATTTTGACAAAGGTACTGATACGGATGAATGGGCTTTGGCTAACAATTATGTATCTATTGTACCTGTGAAATATGATATTACATCTCATGAGTCAATATCAAAGTTAAATTCTTGGGATTTATGACAACTAGTTTATTTTGGAGAGGTGTGATTTTAGGTTTTATTCTACCCCTGTTGGGTTTTGTAGTTTATGCCAATATCATTATGGAAGGTGATTTAGTGGCGTTATATATTCAACTTAAAACTTTAGATGTTCACACTCATGTTATGAGTTTGTGTACACTGATTAACCTGATTCCTTTTTTCATTTTTGTAAGAACCAAAAGAGATAGGCCTGCCCAAGGCGTTTTGATGTCTACAATTTTAATTGCATTATTTATTTTACTCAATAAATTCTTGTTTTGACCAACTACTATTTCATTGTGGGTGAAGCCTCAGGAGACTTACATGCCTCACATCTCATAAGAGAGCTTTCTAGTATAAAAACAGATGCCTCATTCAGGGGCTTTGGAGGGGATAAAATGCAAGAAGTAGGTTTTGAGATTACCAAACATTATAAAGATATGGCCTTTATGGGCTTTTGGGAAGTTGTTAAAAATTTGCCATCTATTCTTAAAAATTTTAAACAAGCTGAGCAAGAGATTGTCACCCACAATATTGATGTTTTGATATTAGTTGATTATCCTGGTTTCAATATGCGAATGGCGGCATTTGCTAAACGGCTAGGAATAACAGTTATTTACTATATAACACCTCAAGTATGGGCTTGGAAAAAATCTAGAGTGAAAGCACTCAAGCGAACGGTTGATTTATTGATTCCTATTTTACCTTTTGAGAAAGATTTTTTTGCTTCTCAGCATGTCGAATCATCTTATTTTGGTCATCCTTTGCTCGATTCATTGACATCGATAGATAGTACTCAAATAGTGGCAGAAAAACCTATTATTGCCTTATTGCCTGGAAGTAGAAAGCAAGAAATAGAAAAAATGTTGCCGATAATGATGGAAGTGGTAGATGTTTTTCAAAATTATCAGTTTATCATTGCTGGAGCACCGTCTATTCCTTCAACTTTCTACAGAAAAATAACAGGTGCATCGTACATACCTATTGTCACAAATCAAACCCATGCCTTATTAAAAGAATCTAAAGCAGCCATTGTCACTTCTGGTACGGCTACCTTAGAAGCTGCTGTTCTGAAAATTCCTCAAATCGTATGTTATAAGACATCGGTCGTATCCTATTTTTTAGGTACTTTTTTGGTCAAGGTTAAGTATATTTCTTTGGTCAATTTAATTTGTCAAAGAGAAATCGTTAAAGAACTTATTCAAACAGATTTTAATAAGCAACGTTTGGTGCATGAATTGAAACAACTTTTAGACGGTAGCAAACGTACAGAAATGATTGGTCATTATGAAAAAATGATTCAATCTCTTGGTCAGAAAGGTGTTTCTAAACGTGTTGCTCAAGCCATTGTAGAGATGAGTTAATATCTTTTGAAACATATAAAGCCATGAATTTTTGGAATTCTTTACCGTTGTTTCGTCTTATTTTGCCATTCATATTAGGAATAGTGTTTTCTAATGAGCTGTACTTTAAGGAGGTATTTGCGCTTTCAATATGTTTGTTTTTAGGAGCTGCTTTACTCCATTATTTTTCAAAGAGATATGCTTTTCGTTGGTGGTTTGGTGTAATCATGTCGTGCCTCATGTTTTGTTTAGGATTATGGGCCGTACCGCATTCTTTGGATAAGAATAAACCCAACTATTTTATAACCTATTTGAATGAAAGTAGTGTATTAATGTTAGAACTGGATGAGGTACCTAAAAAAGGGACGCATTCTACAAGAGCCATTGCAAAAGTAATTTCTGTGGATGGAAAAAAAACTACTGGTCGTCTAATGGTCTATTTCAGGGATTTTACAGATTCATTAAATTATGGATTTAGACTGTTAACCACCGTTCAGCCCCAAAAAATTACGCCTGCCAAGAACCCCAAACAGTTTAATTACCAAAGTTACTTAGCAAACCATCAAATATACCATCAAATATATGTGTCTAACAATGAGTCGATAGTGATCGATGATGGTGGGGGAAATGATCTTTTTAAGCTAGTGAACAAAAGCCGTCTAAAGTTGTCTGAGGTACTGTCCAATGGAGATTTTAACTCACAGCAGTTAGCGGTGTGTTCCTCACTTTTATTGGGCGACAAATCAAGCATGGACCATGAATTGCAACAATCCTTTGTTAAAGCAGGAGTGATGCATGTGTTGGCTGTTTCTGGTTTACATGTTGGTATTCTCTTTTTGGTCGTTAGTCGACTACTCTATTTTATGGATACCACCAAATGGTTGAAATTATTCAAATTATTAATAGTTATCTCTGTTCTTTGGTTTTATGCCTTCATCACCTCATTAAGTCCTTCGGTGATGCGAGCTACTACCATGTTTAGTTTTTTTGCTTTGGGTCATTTTTTAGGACGATCAACCAATGTATTTAACACCCTTGCTGCCTCGGCCTTTTTATTATTGATTTTAAATCCATTAATGATTTTTAAAATGGGTTTTCAACTTTCATATTTGGCGGTACTTGGAATTGTCCTCATTTTTCCTAAAATATATAGTCTATTGGTGTTTAAATCAAAACTAGTGGACTCTATTTGGCAACTGATATGTGTTTCTATTTCGGCACAAGCGGCCACCTTTTCATTAAGTATTTTTTACTTTCATCAATTTCCAAACTATTTTTTATTGGCTAATGTTTTGGTACTTCCTTTTATACCTCTTATCATCAATTTTGGATTGGCACTTTTTGTTTTTGATATGGCACCATTTATTAGAGAACCAATCATCCTATTTTTAAAATTCATCGTTGATATACTCATTAAAATAATTGACTTTGTTCAAGCTATACCTAATTCAATAATCGGACTTTTATATATTCATTGGTATGAGGTTATTATCATTTACGCTCTGTTAGGATTTGTGTTATTAGCTGTGTATTTAAACTCCATTCGCTATGTAGTTTATGCACTGTTTTTGGTTATTGCCTTACAATGGTTTCATTGGATCGATTTAAAAAAGCAAGTCGCTAATCAGCAAATTATTTTTTACAGCATCAACAAGCATACTGCATTTGGAGCGGTTAATGGAAAGACCGGTACTTTTTTTATGGATAATATTCTTAAATACGACCTAAAAAAACAAGCATTTTATGTAAATAATCATTGGTCTTATTTGGACTTAGATCAAAGGCATTTGATTAATTTAGATAGTGCTTTCCAATCAGAAATATGCTGGAAAAAGAATCATCATGTTCAGTTGTTTGATCAACGGTTGTTATGGGTCAATGAGGGGTTTAATTTAATGGAAAGCAATATTGCTATTGAATTGGATTATTGCTTGTTGTCGTCTTACATTCCTTTAGATATTTTATTGAAAAGCTACCATCCAAAATTAATCATTTTGGATGGAGCGTTGACCTATTATGATGAGCAACGATTAGAAAAGGAACTAAATGATGAAGGCATACAATGGCATCATTTAAAAAAGGATGGTGCCTTAGTTGTGTATTTAAACCATCATTAAATTTTAGATTCAGTAATGGACATTATCTCATTTTCTAGCTGGCTCGCTTTTTCGACAAGTGCTTGACCTTTCTGCATGATTTCTTTTACAAATTCGGTGTCTTCACAATCTCCACAATTAATTTTTACATTTAAAAAAGCACCTCTGACAGCTGTTCTTGCACACAAGGCACCTACGGCAGCGTCGGTCACAGAATTCGGGTTGCCAATTTCTGCCATGGCTTTCATAACCTGCATGCAGTCATAGGCCGTTTGCATTACCTGAAAAGGTGTTGTGATAGCAAATTTTGTGGCTTCTTGAATAGCCGTATGTCTCAATGCCTTTTCTTCTTGGCTGTCTTTTGGAAGTCGAAAGGCCTCCATTATCTTATTGAAAGCATTGGTGTCTTCATCCACTAATCTCAATAGCTCATTTTGAAAAGCGATACCTTTTTCGGCCCAATTAGAAAATTCTTCCCAACGATTGTCCCATCCTCTTTTGTGAGCCGATAAATTGGCTACCATAGTTCCTAGAGCTGCCCCCATGGCACCACAATAGGCAGATATAGACCCCCCGCCAGGAGCAGGGCTTTCACTCGATGTTTCATTAGCGAAATCAACCAAGTTCATATCGACTAAGCGTTTAGTGGCCTTATCGTCGAGCATATATTCAATGACGCGTTCTTCTAAAATAAAGGGAGCTAGTTCGTCCAAACCCAATGATTTGACGGCGATTTTCATAATTTCTCGTTCAGAAATTCCTGTAGAACGGTGTTGTTTTTTTAGAAAATGAATACCTGCTTCTATCAATACTTTTTTGGGAACTAAGCCCACTAATTCAGAACCTGTCACGCGTAGTCCTCGAGCTTGAGCTCTTTCACAGGTTTTATCAAATACTTCGTGAAGTGGTGAGACATTAATGTTGGTCAGATTGTACGAAATTTGAGCAATGCCATATTCTTCAATAAACCACCCAATTCCTTTTACGTGTTTGAATAATCCATTTTTTCTTATTGGTTGACCATACTCATCTTTTAGTAGTGCTCCCCCTGGATTATTATTTTCTCTGAGTAAGCGTCCCGCTTCTCGTATGTCAAAAGCGATGGCATTAGCTCTTCGCGTGGAAGTGGTGTTTAAATTGACATTGTAGGCTACTAAAAAGTCCCTAGCCGAAATGGCTGTTACTCCTGATTTTGAAACCGATTGGTTGAAGGATGCTGGTCCAAAGTCTGGAGCCCAATTAGGATCTACTAACTTTTGTTTTAGTCCTTCATATTCTCCAGCACGGCAATTGGCTAAATTTTTTCGTACTTCTTGAGTAGCGGCATTTTCGTAGCAATACACAGGAATGCTAAGTTCTGCACCTACTTTTTGGGCAAGTTTATGAGCCCATGAAACCGTTTCTTCCATCGAAATATTAGCTATTGGTACCAGTGGGCAAACGTCCGTAGCGCCCATTCTTGGATGTTCGCCATGGTGCCGACTCATATCAATCAGCGATTGAGCTTTTTGAATGAGTAAAAATGCCGCATCCACTACCTGTTGAGGTTCACCAACGAAAGTTATGACTGTTCTATTGGTTGCTTTGCCTGGATCTACATTCAGAAGTTTTACCCCTTCAACGGATTCCACCACTGAGGCAATTTCGTGTATCTTTTTGGTGTCTCTTCCTTCAGAAATATTTGGCACACATTCGATAAGTTGTTGGTTCATTTTAGGATTGTATTTTACCGTTAATTAAAATTTTGTCAATATTTTGATGTCCAAAAGAGTACGCTAAAAAAGCATAAGAACTGATGGGTTTAGTTATGAATAGATTTGCCTTTTTGCCAAGCGCGATGCTGCCAACTTGGTGGCTCAGACCCATAGCATAGGCCGTATTAATAGTGGTGGCGTTAATGACTTCTTCTGGGGTCATATTCATTTTAATACAACCCAATGAAGCTACAAAACTCATGTTTCCGCTAGGGCTAGAGCCAGGGTTGTAATCAGAAGCTAAGGCAACAGGTAAACCTTTGTCTATTAATTGACGAGCTGGACCATAAGGAATGCCTAAAAAGAATGAACAGCCAGGCAATAAAGTTGGCATACATTCACTGTGTTGCAATGCATCAAAATCATCCTCATTCATTAGTTCTAAATGATCGACTGATAAAGCTTTGTGTTCAATACTTTTTCTAACTCCGCCTAAGATGGTAAATTGATTAACATGGGTTTTTGGTAATAGCCCATATTCACTTGCGGCACTCAAAAGACGTTCCGTGTCATTAACGGAAAAATAACCTTCTTCGCAAAAAATATCAATGTAATCAGCTAATTTTTCTTGACTAATAATTGGTAACATTTCATTGATAATAACATCAAGATATTTTGAGGAATTGCCTTGGTATTTTTCGGGAATGGCATGAGCCCCTAAAAAGGTTGATTTAATAGGGATAGGAGTGTGATCTTTTAGTTGTTTTATGACATTTAGCATTTTAAGTTCAGCATCAACGCTAAGTCCATATCCGCTTTTGATTTCTAGAGCTCCAGTTCCCATGCTTATGACTTCATTAATACGAACCAAGGCACTCTCCAATAAAGATGACTCTGAGGAATTTTGCAGTTGTTTAGCAGAATTGATTATACCCCCACCGCTGTTGGCAATTTCTGTATAGCTTGCTCCATTAATGCGTTGAACCCATTCCTTTTCTCTGTTGCCGAAAAAAACAATGTGTGTATGACTATCGCAATAAGTTGGAAAAACCATACCTCCATTGGCATCAATAATTTCAGTATTATTCCAGTCTTCAATACCTTTCCAACTCTCCATACTGCCAAAATTTGAAATGATGCCATTGTCAATTTCAATAAATCCGTTTTTGATGGTCTCAATTTGAGACATATCTTGACCAGCTACCCACGATCGAATAGTCCTTTCAACCTGTACAATCTCAGCAATATTTTTAATGATTGTTATCATAAACAATGAAAGTGTTGCGAAAATACAAAAATAGCTCGTTTATGCCTGCTTCCAATTTGCTTATATTTGTAACATATGAATTCTACAGGACGGATTTTTCGTTTGACCACCTTTGGAGAGTCTCACGGTTCAAAAATAGGAGGAATTATTGATGGCTGTCCAGCCGGATTAATGATAGATGTTGAATATATTCAAGCTCAACTGAATCGAAGGAAACCTGGACAATCTAGCTTAACTACAAGTAGAAAAGAAAACGATATTGTTCACTTTCATTCGGGTCTTTTGGGAGGTATAACAACAGGTTCTCCTATTGGTTTTACCATATCAAACACCAATCAAAAATCCACAGATTATACACATTTAGAAAAGGCCTTTCGGCCCTCACATTCCGATTTTACATACTCTAGAAAGTATGGATTAAGAGACCACTACGGAGGAGGGCGATCTTCTGCTAGAGAAACTGCAAATTGGGTAGTAGCTGGTGCTATTGCCAAACAATTAATCCCGCACATTACATTCAATGCTTATGTGTCTTCTGTTGGTCCCATTCATTTGGAGGAGAATTATCAAACCTTAGATTTTTCAAAAATTGATAGTCATCCTGTCAGATGTCCTGATACCATTGTTGCTCAAAAAATGGCCACATTCATTGAGGAAGTCAAATCAAAAGGGGATACTGTTGGTGGTGTAGTTAGTGGCGTTATTCAAGGTGTTGATGTTGGACTTGGCGAGCCCATTTTTGATAAATTACATGCGCGCTTGGGCAGTTCGCTATTATCTATCAATGCTGTAAAGGGAATAGAGTTTGGAAGTGGTTTTTGTGCTACAGAAATGTTGGGTAGCCAACACAATGATTTATTTAATGAAGATGGAACTACTAAGACCAATTTTTCGGGAGGAATTCAAGGAGGTATTTCCAATGGAATGGATATCTACTTTAGAGTTGCCTTTAAGCCCGTATCAACACTGATGCAAGCACAAGATTCTATTTCCAAAAAGGGAAAAAAAATGGTGTTGGAGCCCAAAGGAAGACATGACCCCTGTGTGGTACCAAGAGCTGTTCCAATTGTGGAAGCACGTTGTGCAATGGTGTTAGCAGATTTTTATTTACTTAACAAATTATCAAGACTTTGAAAAAACTAGCATTACATTGGAAAATCATTATTGGGATGATATTAGGCGTTTTATATGGTCTTTTAGCATCCAGCATGGGTTGGATTAGTTTTACCAACGATTGGATAAAACCTTGGGGAACTATCTTCATCAATTTATTGAAACTTATTGCGGTTCCTTTGATTCTTGCCTCTTTGATAAAAGGCATAGGTAGTTTGAATAACATTTCTAAGTTGTCAAGGATTGGAGGAAAAACCATTGGCATATATTTAGTGACCACTTTCATTTCAGTCACTTTTGGCTTGGTATTAGTTAATATCATTCAGCCAGGTATGTCGTTTTCTTCAGAAAAAAGACAAGAATTAAAAATGCAATATGCCTCCAATGCGGCTTTAAAAATACAATCGGCAGCAGATGTCAAAGACGAGGGCCCATTACAGTTTTTGGTTGAAATAGTTCCCAATAATTTATTCCAAGCTACGGCCAATAATAAGAACATGTTGCAGGTCATATTCTTTGCGTTATTTTTTGGAATATCTATGATAATGCTTCCAAAAGAAAAGGTCAGTACAGTCAAATCGTTTTTTGATGGGGTTAACGATATTGTTTTGCAAATGGTTGATTTGATAATGCTTATTTCTCCCTTTGGTGTTTTTGCCTTGTTGGCTGGATTAGTCGTAGACTTTGGTGCGTCCATAGAGTTATTCAAAGCATTGGGCGTGTATTCCCTCACGGTTATATTGGGATTGCTATTTATGATAGTGTTGATTTACCCTTTGATATTACGTAGTTTTGCCAAGATAAATTACTTTGACTTTTTTAAAGGAATTGCCCCAGCACAAATGCTAGCTTTTTCAACCAGTTCTAGTGCCGCAACTTTACCAGTAACGATGGAACGTTGCGAGGATCATCTAGGAGTTTCAGAAGAAGTATCTTCTTTTGTATTGCCGCTTGGAGCCACCATAAATATGGACGGCACTTCATTGTATCAATCGGTGGCTGCCGTATTTATAGCACAAGCATTTGGTTACGATTTAGACCTTAGTCAACAACTAACGATTGTTCTTACAGCCACTTTAGCATCCATAGGTTCAGCCGCTGTGCCTGGTGCTGGAATGGTTATGTTGGTCATAGTATTAAGTGCTATAGGTATTGATCCTGAAGGGATTGCTCTTATTTTTGCGGTGGATAGAATATTAGATATGTTGAGAACAGTCGTTAATGTGACGGGAGATGCAACGGTAGCTACTGTTGTAGCCAGTACGGAAGGACAACTTCGCAAGGTCACTGACAAAGAATTAATGAGTTAATGAGGTTATTACTAATATTATTAAGTGTTGTCAGCGTACAGGCACAAACCAATTGCACTTTGGATGTCAGTTATTCGGCTAAAAAAAACTTTAAAAAAGCCCAGCGATTGGCTGAACAACGGAATTTTTCAAAATCCATTGAACTATTAAACAACATTGTCATTGAGCAAACGGATTATTCGGATGCTTTTTATCTACTAGGAAGTATTTATGAAAAAAGTGGTGATGATGCTAAAGCTAAAATATATTTTGAAAAAACCATTGAATACTGCCCTATGTATTCTGCCAATGTATATTGGTCTTTAGCAACCATTTCGTACGATCAAAAACTCTATCTGACAGCTGTTGAGTATTACCAGCACTTTTTAAAATTTATGAATGACAATGAAGCACAAAAAATGACTGCTAGAAATCAATTAGAAAAAGCGTCATTTCTTCACCAGTTATATTCTAACCCTGTTCCATATGACCCTACTCCAGTAGCTGGAATATCCACTTCTGGCGATGAATATTTGTGTGCCTTTACTATGGACAATGAAACCAGCTACTTTACAAGAAGGTACAACAAGCAAGAAGTAGGAATGTTACGCCAAGAAACGGTAGAAGAATTTACCTACTCACAAAAAAAAGACGGCAAATTTGATGGTGGACTACCCATGCCTTATCCTTTTAATGCTAGAAGTAATGAAGGAGGAGCTTGCCTAACAGTAGATAACAAAGAACTGTATTTGACTATCTGTTCAAAGGAAAATGGGTATAGAAATTGCGATATCTTCTATTCATATAAGAGATATGAAAACTGGTCTGAATTGGAACGCTTAAAATATCCAGTCAATGGTCCCAAAAGTTGGGAGTCTCAACCGACTATATCAGCAGATGGAAAGACCCTAATTTTTAGTAGTTCACGACCCAATGGTGTTGGGGGGGCTGATTTGTACAGTGTGACTAAGGATGAAAATGGGGATTGGGGTAATTTGATGTCGTTGTCCGTTAATACTTCAGGCGATGAAAAATCACCTTTTCTACATCCTGACAGTGAAACGCTGTACTTTTCATCCGATACTCACATGGGATTAGGAGGATTGGATATTTTTTATTGTAAAAAAGACAGTATGGGCCAATGGTCAAATCCAAAAAATATAGGTTACCCTATCAATACCTCGAGTGATGATTTGGCCTTTTTTGTAAGCAACGACGGAAAAACAGCCTATTTTTCATCCAATAAACTCAATGGATTCGGAGGGTGGGATTTATATGGATTTCCTCTCTACAAAGACGCTCGCCCAGAGAAGATATTCTTTTTAAAAGGGGAGGTGAAAGGCGAACAAGGAGAGCAACTATATGATGCTGTAGTAGAGCTAAAATCGATTAAAACCAATCAAGTGCAACGATTAGATGTTAATCAAGAAAATGGCCGTTATGTGGGCATTATTACAGTCGATGAAGATGAAGATTTTGTAGTTACTGTGAAAAGTAAAGATTATGTATTTAACTCCAACTATTTTGCCTCTGATGAAATTTCATCCGTAGCTCAAGAATACAACGTCAACTTACAATCTATTGAGGAAGAAAAATCGTTTAGAATCAATAATATATACTTTGAGACTGACTCATATATTTTGAATACACAAGCACGTTTGATATTAAATGAGTTTGTTGAATTTATGATTGTTAACCATAGCTTGAAAGTGTCAATTCACGGACATACGGACAATGTTGGAACACCAAAATCAAACTTAGAACTATCGACTAATCGGTCAAAAAGTGTGTTTGATTATTTGATAGAAAAAGGAATTTCATCAGATCGCCTGTCCCATAAAGGATTTGGAGAAACAAACCCTTTAATCGATAATGATAGTGAGAAAAATAGAGCGGTGAACAGAAGAACAGAATTTTATATTCTCCAGAAATAAAAAAAAACCTGCTAGTCGCAGGTTTAACAGTCACATTAGATTTTATTTTCTTTTCTCTTTGATACGGGCTTTTTTTCCGGTCAGTGATCTCAAGTAAAAAATACGAGCTCTTCTTACCTCTCCCTCTTTGTTGATTTCTATTTTTTCGACAGAAGGAGATGAGACAGGGAAAATTCGTTCTACACCAATGCCATTAGACATCTTTCTAACGGTAAACGTTTGATTATTTCCGTGTCCTTTTTTTTGAATAACAACGCCTTTGAATAACTGAGTTCTCTCTTTGTTACCTTCCTTAATTTTGTAGTGTACGGTAATGGTATCACCGGCACCAAATGAGGGGGCTTCATTTCCCTTCAATAATTCATTTTCTATGTATTTAATCTGTTCCATCGTTGATTATTTTACGCTCTAAAAAAGGATTGCAATTATACGACTAAATTTTGTTTATGTAGTGAAAAACATAAAAAAAATATTTATTCCAGTATGTCAGGTCGTTTTTCTTGAGTTAATTTTAAAGATTGTTGGTGCCTCCATTGGTCAATTTCAGGAAAGTTTCCAGAAAGTAAAATCTCAGGTACTTTCCAAGAGTTGTATTGAGCAGGTCGAGTATAAACTGGTGGTGCTAAAAGGTTATCTTGAAAGGAGTCAGTTAAAGCCGAAGTTTCATCTGAAATAACTCCTGGAATAAGTCGAATAATGCTATCGCATACGACAGCCGCAGCCAACTCCCCTCCAGTTAAAACATAGTCTCCAATGGAAATTTCGTGCGTAATATAATGGTCTCTAATGCGCTGATCAACTCCCTTATAATGACCACAAAGAATCATAATATTATTAAAGGTAGAAAAGTGGTTAGCAACGGATTGATGAAATGATTTTCCGTCAGGTGTCATGTACACAACTGCATCATAGTTTCTTTGACTTTTAAGGTGTTCAATACAATCGGCTATGGGTTGTATGCAAAGTACCATACCAGCCCCACCACCAAACTGATAATCATCGACTTTGTGGTGTTTGTCGTTTGAATATGACCGTATATCATGAAAATGAACGCTAACGATTTTCTTATCTATAGCTCGTTGAAGAATGGAATGACTAAATGGACTTTCTAATAATTTTGGGTGTATGCTAAGAATATCTATTCTCATTTTTCAAAATTAAACAATTTATTGGCATGATAAATGTTGGTTGAAATGGGTTTTGAATGCGTAAGAATGGAGATAGTATGTCGCTATTAATGCATGTAAGTGTTAATTTTTTGGATTACATTCGAAGCCGAATTTTAACTACTAAAACTTTTCAAGCATGAAAAAACATCTTTTTCTATCGCTAATTTCAGTTTTCATTTTTTGTTTTCAGTTATCCGCACAATCTTATATAGGTTTTTGGGAACGAGTTGATGAAACTGGCAATATGGAATATTTAGAGTTTGATGCTGATTCTATGTACTCATTTACATATCAGTACACAGATTCATGTTTTCATAAGGGTGCCTTTAAATATACAGATTTAGGTGATGGCCAATTGTCTTTCAACGTTAATGGCTTTGATGTGTTTTTGTCATATGCCGTTAACTCGTCCGTTCTATCAATCCATGAGACATCAGACCCGTCTCAAACGATTAATTTTTCGTCTTCAATTACCGACCAGTCATCGTTAGCTTTGTGTATCCCACTCCCACCTCCACCCCCCCCAGGGCCTATCACTTATATAGGCAAATGGATAGTGTCAGGTTTGCCGTTACGCTATGTTGAATTCACTACAGACTCTGTATATATTTATGAGTTTTCATCAGATAGTAGTTGTTACACAGTCAATGTTGCTACATGTGATTCTGTGTCTTCAAGTTCTCTTTTGATAATGAATAGCCCATCGTATTTTTATGTTTCTAGTGCTAATGAAATGACGTTCAATAATCCAATTTTAGGTTCTTTTAACTTAAATAGAGTCGATTTTGATGTTAGTACATGGGTAGAATGCTCCGATGATAATTGGGCTTGTACTGCTACAGGTTGTGTTGAGAACTCTTCTGGAGCATATTCAACAGAGGCAGAGTGTGTAGCCGCTTGTGATACTTCTTCAGGAGGTGGTACTAATTATTCCTATTTAGATATGTGGAATACCACAATTGATTCCGTACTAACTTATATACATTTTACCAATGATTCTATTTTGATTTATCAGTTTGATTCGGCAGATTGTTATACTTATAATTCGTTGATATACACTGATATTGGTAATAATCAGCTACAGGTTGCTACAGTATTTAATTCAACGTATAGTTTTGGTGGTAATGGAGATACCTTGTCTATTGGTATCACTGGTTTGGGTGATTTGGTATTGGTAAGAGATTCTTTTAATGTCAATTCATGGGTGAAATGTACTTACAATTGGAAATGTAATCCAACCGGATGTGCTGATGTTGGCTCATATAATGGAACTTATAATTCTCAATCCGATTGTGTGGCAGCTTGCGATTCTAACATCTCCATTACAGAATATTTTATTGACGTATTGGTATATCCAAATCCATTTGAAAATTACACCACTTTGTCTTTCAACAAACAGGTAAAGAGCTATCAATTATATGATGCTACTGGCCGTCTTGTTTTAGAAAAAGGTGTAGTTGATAAAGTGGAGCTATTGTATAAAAATGATTTAAAAACAGGTCTATATCTGCTTCGCTTTATTGGAGAGCAAGAAGTTGGTGTAAAACGACTGATGATTGATTAGCGGGGAAATTGGTTAGTATTTGTGAAAAAGCCGAGCTTTCAGCTCGGCTTTTTTTGATAAGTGCCCAGAATGGGAGTCGAACCCATACGCCCGTAAGAGCACAGCCCCCTCAAGACTGCGTGTCTACCAATTCCACCACCTGGGCAAAAATTAAAAAACCCGTTTGAACGGGTTCTTAGTGACCTGGCTGGGGCTCGAACCCAGGACCCTCTCCTTAAAAGGGAGATGCTC
>CAXDOW010000036.1:0-17426 GCA_963991165.1 uncultured Flavobacteriales bacterium
GATTGTCCTTTGTCAAAAAAATCGGCTGGAAGAACAATCAAAATTAACGGAATAAGCAAGAGGATTACAAAGTATATTCTATGGACGGTTCTTTTCACAAAATCAAAGATAATTATTTAAAAATAGATCTATTTGCATAAAAAAGTAGTTATTTTGAAGCTATGAAATTAGTATTTATAATGTTATTGATGGTCACTCAACTTGTGGCTCAAAGTGAGTACGATTATATGGGTTTTTTGTTTTTGGAAAACGCTAGGCCAATTAGTTATCGAATGATATTTGATGCGGACGAAGGACAAATTAACGGTTATTCTATCACTGGAATTGGCACTGATTTTGAAACTAAGAGTGAACTTAGTGGAACCTTTTCAAAGAAGCAAATTGAGGTCAAAGAATTTCAGGTTATTTCTACTCTTTCAGAAGAACCTATAAGTCGTTTTTGTTTTGTTGAATTTAGTGCCCAACGCAAAAATAAGAAAGCATACCAAGGGGAATTCAAAGGATATTATTTAAATGGCGAAGTTTGTGCCAGTGGTACTATTTTATTCTCTGAAAAAGCCAAGCTGGAAAAGCAACTAAAACGCGTACAAAAAGTCCAGGAGATTATAACCAAACGAAAAGACAACCAATTGACTATGCTACAATCAGGTGATGTTCATGTCATTGATTGGGAGAGTCCTAAATTTAAAATGCAACTATGGGATTCGTCCATTGAGGATGGCGATAGGGTGTCAGTGGTAATTAATGGTGAAGTGGTGCTGTCTAACACGATAATGTTTTCCAAAAAAAACACTATTAACTATAAGCTAAAAGAAGGTCAGAATGTGGTAGAAATTGTGGCTGAAAATGAAGGTGAAAAAGCCAACAACACAACTCGAATAGAGTTAATTGATAGGAATACAAAACATGCTATACTTTCCGAATTGCAAGTTGGAAAAACGATTACTATACAGTTGAACTACAAGAATTAGCTATTCATTGTAATGATAAACTCCTCATTGGTTTCGGTTCTTAACAGTCGATCTCTCATAAACTCTATGGATTCGACGGCAGTCATGTCAGCTAGGTGGTTTCTAAGTACCCAAATCTTTTGAGTGAGTTCCTTACCTAACAATAAATCTTCACGTCTAGTACTTGAGGAAGTTACATCAATAGCAGGGTAAATACGACGGTTAGATATTTTTCTGTCTAGTTGAAGTTCCATGTTACCAGTACCTTTGAATTCCTCAAAAATTACTTCATCCATTTTACTTCCCGTTTCGGTAAGTGCTGTTGCCAAAATAGTGAGTGAACCACCGTTTTCAATTTTTCTTGCTGCACCAAAGAAGCGTTTTGGTTTTTGTAAGGCATTCGCATCGACTCCACCAGTGAGTATTTTTCCTGATGCAGGTTGTACAGTATTGTAGGCTCGGGCAAGTCGAGTGATGGAGTCTAAAAGTATGACCACATCGTGTCCACATTCTACCAAACGCTTGGCTTTTTCTAGAACAATATTTGCAATTCTTACGTGCCGTTCGGCTGGCTCATCGAAAGTAGAAGCGATAACTTCAGCATTCACGTTTCGAGCCATGTCGGTCACTTCCTCGGGACGTTCGTCAATCAGCAAAATCATAAGATATGCCTCAGGGTGGTTTGCGGCGATGGCATTGGCTACTTCTTTTAATAACACTGTTTTACCTGTTTTAGGTTGTGCTACAATCAACCCTCTTTGCCCTTTTCCTATAGGAGCAAACAAGTCAATCATACGTGTTGATAGAGAACTTTTTCCGTTTTCTGTGAGTCTAAATTTTTCATCAGGAAATAGAGGCGTTAGAAATTCAAAAGGCACTCTGTCTCTGACAATATTGGGCTCTCTACCATTTATTTTTTGCACCTTAATGAGTGGAAAATACTTTTCTCCTCTTTTGGGAGGTCTGACGGTGCCTTGTACTGTATCACCTGTTTTTAGACCAAACAACCTAACCTGCGAATTAGAAACATAAATATCATCTGGAGAACTGAGGTAGTTGTAATCGGAAGATCTTAAAAAACCAAATCCATCGGGCATCATTTCCAAGACACCTTCAGCGACTACGATACCGTCAAATTCAAAGTTGTCTTGAACTCTGTTGTTGTTACCTTTGTTGAAAGGAAGATTTGAGTTTGGCTGTGTTTCTCTTTCTTTTCTAGTCTCTTCCGCTTTTTTCTTTATGGAAAGTTCGGTCGCTTGTACGTCCAAAATCTGATAGATGAGGTCTTTCTTTTTTAGTTTTTGATATCTAGGAACCCCAAGCTCTTTGGCGATTTCTTTTAGCTCTGCCAATAGCTTTTTGTTTAAAGTATGTATATCAATCATGTAGTTTGGTAAATGTATTTTAAGTAATTCAGAAAATGTTGGGATAAAAAAACCTTAACGATTGGCTTATTTGTGTGCAATATTAACAAATATTTGAAATAAGTCAACTAAATAATTTTATTTTTATTGCTAATTTTGTGTGCGTAAGTTGTTCGATATGATTCAGAGAGTTCAAAGTGTATATATGTTTTTTGCTATTGCGTTTATTGTAGCTATTGTTTATTTTTTGCCAGTAGTTTTAAAAGTTGACAATTCTCTTTTTTATACTTTCGATTCTGTTTTTGCCCACCTCACTAGTTTGGTGTCGGTCATTTTACTGACGATTTCTATATTTCTGTTTACTAACAGAAAAAGGCAACTAATAGTCAATCAGATTGCTAAATTTTTTCTATCAGCTACATTTTTTATTTTATTTTTCACTAAGGGAGATGGCATGCCTAAAGAAGGAATGTTTGTTTTTATAATTCCTTATGTATTAATATTGTTAGCCAATCGATTTATTAAGAGAGATGAGCGTTTGGTACAATCAGCCGATCGATTACGTTAAGTTTTATCCAACTCCACAACCTCTAAATGTTTTATTTGTCCGTGGGACACCTCAAAGCGAAGCATAGTAATTTTTTGATGTATGCCGTATTTTCCTGCTGCACCAGGATTCATATGTAATAGGTCTCTTTTTTCATCAAACATTACTTTTAATATATGTGAATGACCGCAGATGAATAACTTAGGGCAATTTTCATCTAATACGGCTCTTATTTCTGATGTGTACTTGTAAGGATATCCGCCAATGTGAGTCATCCACACATCTACTCCTTCGCATACGAATCGTTGATTTTTAGGGCAGCTTTTTCTTATGGTCTGGTTGTCAATATTACCGAACACGGCTCGTGTGGGTTTAAAGGCATTAAGTTGGTCTAAGACATCAATAGAGCCAATATCGCCAGCGTGCCAAATTTCGTCACATGCTTCAAAATGCTCAAATACCTTTGGATGTAAAAAAGAATGAGTATCTGAAAGAAGACCAATTTTTTTCATTTAGCGAAGTAACGAAACTTCGCCATAAAAATGATGAAGTTTTTTCTTAAAATCTTCCACAATAACTCGAAAGGCATACACACCTTCTTCAATAAATTTTTGATTGTATGTTCCATCCCAGCCTGTATTTTTGTTAGAATATACTCTTTCTCCCCATTGATTAAAAATATAAATCTCGTAATTTAAAATACCATTTCCCTGAACTTCAAAAATGTCATTAATATTGTCGCTATTTGGGGTGAATGACGAAGGAATAAAAACGTGTAAAAATGGATGAACTAGTATTTCTTTAGTGATGCTATCTTGACATCCATTTTGATTTTCAATCACTAGTGTTACATTGTACAGCCCAGTGCTATTATATGAAAATGTTTGAGAATGTGTTGTGCTGGTATGGCCATTGCCCAAATCCCAAAAGTATTGTATGTCATGGTCTGAAGTTGTGTTTATTAGGCGAACATCTTCACCTTCAAAAATCGGGTTTTTATCAATGTAGAAATCGGCATTAAATAAGTCTGACTTATAATCAAAGTCAATGGAGGTAGTAGCTTGGTTTTTACATCCATTTTGATCGGAAACTTCAATGGTAAAATGATAGGTTCCGTATTCATTGATTGTAACGCTTGTCTGAGGATTGTTAATATCGCTTACATATTGACTGCTTTGTCCTATCCATCGACTGCTAACATTATTTGGAATAATCGCATTTAAAACACCCGTTGATGAGCATATTGCTTGTGGAGGTCCTGGGTCAATTTGTGGTAAGTCATTCACAATTAATTGCATGCTGGAAGTGTCTCTACAACCATATTCTGTTTCACAATAAAAGATAATGGTTTCGCTATTGCTTGGCATGTAATTAGTATTTGGTAATGCCATTCCATCTAAATTGTAGATTTCAAGGGATTGAATACTATCAAAGGTATTGTAAAATAGGTTTAACTCTGAAAAGTGATATTGGTCCCCAAGACATAGTTGTTCTTCTTGAGAAACATCAATTTCAGGTTTTGAATGTATAATAAAGTCAATGGTTGCTATTTTACATCTATTATTGCTTTCTGTGGCATAGATAGTCATATTTTCTGAAGCATGAATCCAAGAGTTTGGAAGGGGTTGGCTGAGTTGACTATTCAAATACCAATCCAGACCGTCATTACTTTGAAAGAAGTCTTGACTACTTAAGGTATTTACATCAAAGGGACTAGTTCCTAGCCAATTAGACGCTTCGCATAGGGTAACGGTGTGTTTAACGGTTTCTACATCTTCAACAAATACAGTTAGAGTATCTGAAAAATCTTTAATGTTGAAGGAGATATCATCAATTCCAAAATCATTACCACTAGCACCGAAGTTTTGATTTACTATGCAAATTTCGGCAGTTGTATTTAACCCAGAATTCCAATTTGCAAAATATTCATTCCATACATTTGTTTGGCTTGGTGCTGTAAAAGGTTGCCCAATAGCTACTCCATTTATACTAAATTCCAAGATGGCTTCATTTTCACTAACTACAGTAGTCACCCATGTTGAAAATTCGTAATCGGTATTTTGTTCAAGATTTATGATTTGACACCATACTTTTGTATTTGGAATAGATGAACCATTGACTACCATAAAATTTCCATTGGGTGGATTGGTATGATCCAAGCCATTAAAATTTACGTGTGCAGAACTAGCGTCATTAGTTATGGCATAGGTCGACTCGCCACTTAAAAGGCCCCATGTACCGCCTGTAGTTGGATTGGTATAGTCACTGACAAAACCTACATTTCCATTAGAAAAATCACCATTTACGATTTGGTTTTGATAATTGGTAGTCATTATAAAATCCGTAGTTTGTGTTAGTCCACTTACGATTGGATTGTTGCTTGTAGGGTCATCCAAAAAATTGGCAGGTTGCCATGTAACGTTAGCCGAAATAGTCGCATTTAGTTGAACGGATTGACCTTCGCAGGTATAGACATCTACACCTGCTGTTTGAGCCCAAGCTGAAAGGATCGGTAAAAAGAATATGTATAAAATGAGATTTTTCATAGCAGTAAAGTATAAATAACTGCTACGAATATATAAAAAACTAAATTAATTACTTAATTCTAGAAATGTCATTTTTATCTACCCATCCTGTCTGACCATCGTCTAAAAATACTAGTACCCTGTTGTTAAGCGTATCTTTTAGGAGTGCTTTATTGCCAGATTTTACAGTGAAAACGGAGTTTGAGAGTTGGCTATCGACAAACAGTTTTGAATGCTGCATGATAACTCCGTAATGGTATTGTTCCGTTTTTTTAGAGTGATTCATCAAGGCAAACAAATTAATGGAAATAATAACAAAAAATAAAAGAGAATAAAATAACCATCGGCTTCTTTTGTTGATAAAAAACACACATAGTGTAGATGATATCCATACTCCAATAATCGTTAGTATTGACCATGAGTTATAACTGAGAGTTGAAGAAATAGTATTCCACCAACGGATGTAAAAAAGCTCAGGCATACTTTCGATGAGTGATATTCTGCTTTGGGCAAGCTTCAGATTGCCAAGGCATTGTTTATTATGGCGGTCTAGGGTTAGTGCCTTTTCGTAATACAATATACTTTTAGGAATTTTTCCAAACTGAAAATAGCTATTAGCTAAATTGTAATATAATTCAAAAGAGTGATGGTTTTCGTCCAAAATTTGTTGATAAGTCTGAATGGCTTGAGAGTAGTTTTCTTGCGTGTAGTAGCCGTTGGCTTGTAAGAATAGACTGTCTAAATTGACGGTTTGCGACTTTGTACCAATGACACAGCACAGACTTATTAAAATAATTAGTCGGTTCATTTTTTCAAATCTTGTTCAACATCAATAATTACTTTGGTAGCTAATTCATAGACCTTATTCATATCTTCAGCATCCAGAGAAGATGGGGCGAAACGGCAAAATTCACATTTTTCTATGATGGACGTAAAGTGATTAGATACGTCGATAGAAATCTTCTTTTTTCTAAAGAAATCATGAATAGTATCCTTTGAAAGGTCGACCGAATTAACATTGAATTTATTAGAAAAATAGGACCAAAGTGATTTTTCAATCTCTTCAAAAAATAGCTCTTTTTGACTGTTTTCTAAGTGATTTTGGGCTTTTTTGAGTCTTTTTTGAGCAATTTTTAGTGATTTCTTATATTTTCTTAAAATTGGATTTGCTTTATTTTTAGCATCCATCATTAGAAACACTACATAGGCTAAAAGACCCAACAGGGGCAATAAAAGCAATAGAGTAAAAAGAAAGGAATAATTCTTCTTTTCATCCATGGTGAATAGCGTTGTTTGTATTTCTATAGGTGCTAGTTTAAGGTTGGAATTTTCTTTTAGATCTTCCGAGCTGTAGTAGGATTCGCTTCCATCTTGACCTTTGAGAACGTTGATGGTGATGGGCGAGGTGGAAATTGTTTGATATTTATTTTTTTTGGGGTCGAAAAAATTAAACGTTTGCTCTTCGATGATGTATTCACCTTTAAAACGTGGAATTAGAAGGTGTTCAAACTCTATTTTTCCGCCGATGCCATTGTTAGTGGTAAATGTTTTGTCTTTTTTTTGTGGGTCGTAGGCCTCAAAATTGGAAGGGAAAGAAACGGGTATGTTATCAATTAAATGGAGGTTTCCATTTCCTGAAAGAATAAGTTTGTAATTGACGGCCTGATTGGCTTCAAGCGATGTTTTATCAACTTGGGATGACAGAGTGAATTGACCGACAGCACCAGTGAAATTAGCAGGTGCGCCAGGTGGTAAATCTTTAACATTTACAGTTAAACTTTTGGATGAAACTTCCTCCACTATTGTTTGGTAGGAGCCAAAAAAACCAAATGGGTCTCCAAAAGGGTCATTGCTCCGTTTGTTTTTTACTTGAATGGTAATATCAATAGCCATTGGGTCGATTTTCAATGTTCCACTTTTTTGAGGCGTCAAAATAAATCGGCTAATATCCCAAACTTTGTGTCTAACACCGTCGATAATCTCTATTTTTCCATTGGAGTTTACTTCAACTTCCTCTTTCCAAAATCCATTTAACTCAGGAACCATTGTCAAATTGATATCGGCAAGATTAATTTTCGAGTATAATTTATAACTTACTACGATTTGCTCTCCTTGAAAGATGCTTGAACGATTAATAGTCGATTTCAGAACCACATTTTCACTAATGGAAAAACTCGTGTTTTGAGTTTTTGGATTGGCTTTTAATACTGTTATTTTTTCGGCTTGTGAGCGAAAAGTTTGACCTTTAGATGTAACGCTGGCTTGACCAATCGTCAGGCTGCCTTCATTCAAAGCAGTCACATAATACGAATAGGTTGTAGTTTTGGAACGACTAACTTTTCCATTAATTATTTGCATGCTGCTGCTAGAAGACTGATTGGGTCCACTCAATTTTCGAAGGCCGTTGAGGGTAGGTCCTCTAAAGTTGGAAGCGTCTCCTTCAAAAATGAAATCAATTCTGAACTGTTCGCCTACTGCTATTGGATTTTTACTGATACTGAGCTTAAGTGACTGCCCAAACAATATAGTGGGTAAAATTAGAAGTATAACTAGCCAGCGTTTCATTCTTACCAATCTTTTAAAATTTTAAGATTTACTGCTTTCGATTTTTTCTTTTGTAAATCTTCCTGTAGTTCCTTTTCTTGTTGTTGGAGGGCATCGAGAATTTGTTGGGCTTCTTCTTCCGTCATCTCGTTAGGATCTTGGGGTTCCTTGGGTTCTTCTTTGTCTGATTCTTCTGAATCACTATTGTTTTGTTCTTCTTCTTGTTCCTGCTGTTGTTCTTCCTCTTGATCTTGTTGTTGCTCCTCTTCTTGTTCTTTTTCTTGATTTTCTTCTTCCTGTTCTTGTTGTTCCTCTTGCTTTTGTTCTTGTTTTAATTGTTGAGCATAACTCAAATTAAACTTTGTATCCTGATCGTCGGGGTTATTTCTTAATGCGTTTTTATAGGCCTCTATTGCTTGGTCTATTTTTTGTTCGTTGAGTAACGAATTACCTAAATTGTGATAACTTTTGGATTTGTCGAGGGGGTTGTCTGATTTTTCGGACAATGCTTCAAATAATGCACTTGACTCGCTGTACTTACCTTGTTTGTAAATGGCATCTGCTAAATTAAAAGAGGCCGCATAGGAATTTTGATCTTTTACCAATGCCTCTCGGTATAGCTGTTCAGATTCTGAGAATAAACTATCGTTATAGGCCGTATTACCTTTTCGAACCAAGTGGTTGGGATGTTGAGCTACTGCTAGTGTGGATGACCACCATAAAACGAGTATAAAAATCTGTTTAACGTTCATTTTTTTCAAATAAGTTGATTTTTCGACTCCATTTATTTTTGGTATTGGTAATTAGCATATCTATAACAAGTAATAAAATACTAATAGCCAAAAACCATTGAAACCTGTCTTTGTAATCAGTAAACACTTTGGTTCCAATTTCTTTTTTTTCCATTTTGTTAATTTCTTGAAATAGAGTGTTTAAACTACTTTGTGTAGAATTTGCTCTAATGTAAGAACCACCACCCGTTTGAGCAATGTCTTTTAGCATTGATTCGTTGAGTTTGGTGATAATGGTATTTCCTTCATTATCTTTTCTATATTCGGAAATAGTGCCATATCTATTTTTGATAGGTATGGGACCGCCTTCTTCTGAGCCCATTCCTATTGCATGTACAAAGATACCGAGTTCGAGGGCTTTTTGGGCGTTTTCTATGGCGTTGTCTTCATGATTTTCTCCATCAGTAATGATAATAATGGCTTTGTTTTGCTCATTGTTTTCGATATCAAAACTATTGATAGCCAAATCGATGGCTTTACCAATGGCCGTTCCTTGGGTGGGTATTATGTTGGTATTGATGGTTGATAGGAACAATTTTGCTGCCGAGTAATCGGTCGTAATCGGTAACTGTACATAGGCATCGCCAGCAAAAACAATGAGTCCAATTCGATCGCCATTTAATCGGTCAATAAGACTGGAGATAGATTGTTTGGCTCTGGATAATCTATTGGGTTGAAGGTCTTCAGCCAACATGCTATTGGATAAGTCAATGGCAATCATCAAATCAACTCCTTCTCGTGTCACTTCTTCCATTTTAGACCCAATTTGTGGGTTGGTGATAGCTATGATAAGAAAAAGTACGGAACCACAATATAAGAAGAACTTTACCCTTAGTTTGGTGGGTGAAGCCATTGGCATGAGCTTGAAAATGAGGTCGCTTTGTCCAAATTGATCAAGGGCTCTTTTTCGCCAACGAGAGGTCAGGACATATATTAAAATTAGAACTGGAATAATAGCCAGTAATAACATCCAATCGCTATGTTCGTATCTTAACATGGTGTTATGCTTCTAAAAATACTTTTCTTTAATAAAAATTCAATCACCAGCAAGGTGAGAGCCAATAGTGCGATATTAAAAAATTCTTCTTTCTTTTTGTGGTATTCTTTGACTTCAATTTTTGAACGTTCTAATTGGTCAATTTCTTTGTAAATCGCTTCAAGAGCTTTATTGGATGTCGCCCTAAAATACTGCCCATTAGTTACGGAAGCAATGTCTTGAAGTGTTTTTTCGTCAATTTGAACTTCTACATCTTGATATACGGTTGTTCCAAAGGGTGTTTTGAAGGGGTATGGGGCATATCCTTGAGTACCAACGCCAATGGTGTAAACACGAATACCAAATTTTTGAGCAATTTTTGCGGCAGTTAATGGAGCTACGGACCCTTGATTATTTACGCCATCGGTCAGTAGAATGATTACTTTGCTTATGGCGTCACTGTCCTTTAATCTGTTGACTGATGTAGCTAATCCTGACCCTATAGCTGTGCCGTCATCCACCATACCGCTTTTGACGTCAGAAAATAAATTTTGTAGCACTTGATGATCAGTGGTTAGTGGGCATTGAGTAAAACTTTCACCAGAAAAAATGACTAAACCAATTCGATCATTAGGTCGGCCTGAAATAAAATTCATGGCCACTTTTTTCGATGCTTCTAGTCGATCGGGTTTTAAATCTTGAGCCAACATACTACCTGAAATATCCATAGAGATGACAATATCGATGCCTTCAGTAGTCATATCTTCCCAAGAAAGAGTGGATTGCGGACGTGAAAAAGCCACAATAAGAAGGGCAAGAGCTAGCGAACGTATAAAAAAGGGAAAGTGTCTGCCTTTTTCTTTCCAACTTTGTTTGCTAACTCCTTCCAATGAGGATACTTGCAAATTGGCGGATTGTCGGTGCTGATTGAAATAATACCAAATCCATAGAATGGGCACTATACTAAGCAAGTATAAAAATTCAGGATTGTAAAATGTCCAATTATTCCAAATCATTAGTTGTTGTTGCTGGTTTTGTTTGGTGAACGAATTGGAGAGCTATTTGATAGCTTTCTTCATTTTCGATTTGTATGGGTTTGGCCTTAGCAAATTTGGCTAAATCAGCCCTGCTTAGCAAGTCGTTTAGCGAATTGGTTTCAATTCTTTTTTGATGAAGTTGATGAATGATGTCGTGGGTAGGAATTTCCATTGCAGGAGTATTCAATCCGTTTTCAATATAGGTTCTTATAATTTCTGATAGTCTAGAATAATATGATTTTATATCTCCATTTTGCCATAGTTTTTGATGCTGTAAACCTTCCAATTGTTCAATGGCAATTTGGTGAGGGGGAGTGATAGTCTGTACGACCTTGGGTGCACTTTCTTGCTTTGATTTATATTTCAAGTATCGCCGAACGAAAAAGACAAGAAGAACGATAGCTAGAAGAATTAGTAAATAAGGGCTCAATTCAGAAAAAGTGAGTGGACTTCTGATGGGTTTTTTGATGTCCTTTAGTTCTATTTCGCTGAGACTAAGTGAGTCGGGAAGAGCCACACTTGATACGACGATAGGAATGGAATCGATGACTTTATTTTTCTGAACTAATGATGGAACATAAAAGGTGCCACTATTCCAAGCGGTCAGTCGATACGTTTGGCTTATTTCTAATCCACTTTCTGTATTGACGCTGTCTATCTCACTTTTAGAAATTATTTCAAGTGATCCAATGGTATCTGAAAAAACAGCTAGGGGATTGGAGGCTTTAGTGGTGAAAGTCATTTGAATCTGATCGCCGATAAGGATACTGTCTTTATCGGAAACTACTGTTGTTTGTGCTACTAAAATAAATGGAAAAAAAACTAAAACTATCAATTTCCTCATTTTGTTCTCTTTTTGAAAAATTGAATCAATGGTTTTACATAATCTCTATCAGTTCTGAGCTGGACTGTATCAACACCACTATTTTTGAAAAGGCGATGAACGTTTTGTGATTTTAAGCGAAAATAAGTTTGGTAGTTTTGTCTTACCGATTTTTTGCTTGTATCCACCCATTTACGTTGGCCAGTTTCAGCATCTTTCATTTGTACTAGCCCTATGTTTGGTAATTCTTCCTCTCTTGGATCGTTTATTTTTATGGCGATGAGGTCGTGTTTTTTGTTGGCAATTTTTAATGGAATGTCAAAATTGGAATCCATAAAATCTGAAATCACAAAACAAACGGCTCGTTTCTTTATGACATTGTTAAAGTAGCGCAGCCCTTCTGCAATTTTGGTGGTTGTGTTTTCTGGTTCAAAGGCAATAAGTTCTCTAATTATTCTGAGGATGTGTGATTTGCCTTTTTTTGGAGGGATAAATTTTTCTACTTTATTGCTGAAAAAAATGACTCCAATTTTATCGTTGTTTTGAATAGCAGAAAAGGCCAATACGGCAGATAGTTCGGTGACTAATTCCTGTTTCATTCGTTGTTGAGTACCAAAGTTTTTTGAGCCACTAACGTCAATTAAGAGCATAACAGTCAATTCTCTTTCCTCTTCAAAAACTTTGATAAAAGGTGCGTTAAATCGTGCGGTCACATTCCAATCAATGGATCGAATATCATCGCCGTGCTGGTACTCCCTAACTTCGCTAAAAGCCATTCCTCTCCCCTTGAAGGCCGTGTGGTATTCGCCTGCAAAAATGTGATTGGATAAGCCCTTTGTTTTGAGCTCTATTTTACGAACTTTTTTTAGTAATTCGCTGGTTTCCATTTATGGAATTTCTACGGTATTTAAAATTTCGGTGATAATATCTTCACTACTTATATTTTCAGCCTCTGCTTCGTATGACAGGCCAATTCGGTGTCTGAGCACATCAAAACAAATAGCTCGAACATCTTCAGGAATGACGTAACCTCTTCGTTGAATAAAGGCATAGGCTTTGGATGCCAAAGCAAGACTGATGCTGGCTCTAGGAGAAGCACCAAAGCTAATGAGGTCTTTGTATTTTGTAAGGTGAAATTGCTCTGGATATCGTGTAGCAAAAACGATATCAACGATGTATTGTTCAATTTTCTCGTCCATGTAAACCTCTTTGACAAGCTCACGAGCCGAGAGAATATCGCTTGTTTTTAAGATTTGATTAACAGTTGGAAAAGATTTGGCCAAGTTGTGTCGTATGATTACCATTTCTTCTTCTTTCTTGGGGTAGTCAATGACAACTTTAAGCATGAATCGATCTACCTGAGCTTCAGGAAGTGGATACGTCCCTTCTTGTTCAACGGGGTTTTGTGTGGCTAATACTAAAAAGGGTTCTTCAAGTTTGAAACTCTGATCGCCAATGGTAATTTGGCGTTCTTGCATGGCTTCTAGAAGTGCGGATTGAACTTTTGCTGGAGCTCTATTAATTTCATCAGCCAGTATGAAGTTGGCAAAAATAGGTCCCTTTTTGACTGAGAAGCTTTCATTTTTAGGACTGTAAATTTGAGTTCCTAATACATCGGCTGGCAGCAAATCGGGTGTAAATTGTATTCTGCTAAAATGAGCGTCCATGGTATTTGCTAAGGTGTTGATGGCTAGTGTTTTGGCTAGTCCTGGAACACCTTCTAGAAGAATGTGACCATTAGAAAGTAAGCCAATCAAGAGGCGTTCGGTCATGTGCTTTTGGCCTACAATGACTTTGTTCATCTCCATTATCAAAAGATCGATAAAGGCACTTTCTTTGTTTATTTTCTCATTTAGTTCTTTAATATCTGTACTAGAAACAGTTTCCATATGGTATTGAATTTTAGTGCAAAAGTATTGACTGTATTTTTCTTTTCAAAATTTCTTAACGAAACAAAATTTGTCATATTGTATTTTCTTTAATAAATGATTTAAATTATCCTGGCGATAGCCGTTTTGTTTGTTGACAATTAAATATCTTAGCAACCATCTTATGAAACAGCGTTTTTTCTTGGAACTAATGTACGATGGAACGAATTACCATGGTTGGCAAGTACAGCCGCATTCGCCATCTGTTCAAGCATGTCTTGAGTTAGCACTATCAACAATTCTTAATGAGAAAATTTCTGTGGTAGGTGCTGGAAGAACGGACACTGGTGTTCATGCTCGTCACATGGTTGCTCATTTTGACACGAATCAATCCATCGATTGCGTGGAATTGACTTACAAGCTCAATTCGTTTTTGAAAAATGATATTAGTGTTTCTAAATTGTATGGCGTGAAATCTGATGTTCATGCTCGATTCGATGCTATTTCTAGAACTTATGAGTATCACATTCATTTCAAGAAAAACCCCTTTTTGGTGAATAAGTCCTGGTACTACTATAGAAATTTAAATATCGATTTGATGAATGAAGCGTCACTCATTCTTTTAGAGTACGAGGATTTTACCTCTTTTTCAAAGTTGCACACCCAAACCAAAACAAATTTATGCCAAATTCAACAGGCTCATTGGCAGTCAAATCAGCATTCCTTGGCGTTTACAATACAGGCCAATCGCTTTTTGAGAAACATGGTAAGATCAATTGTTGGTACGTTGGTTGAAGTGGGTGAACAGAAAGCTTCCTTGAGTGATTTTAGAACGATTGTAGAAAGTAAAAATCGAAAAAGAGCGGGTGTGTCCGTTCCTGCTCACGGCTTATATTTGTCCAAAATTATTTACCCTGAAACTATTTTTAATGACCAATAAGCCCATTAAAACATTTGATTATAGTCTATTCAACAGAGTGTTTGCTTATGTAAACCCTTACAAGAAGTTGTTTTATCTAACAACTTTTTTTGCCATACTATTGGCATTTTTGTCCCCAGCCAGACCAATCTTGATTCAATACGCTTTTGATAATTTTATCGTTATTCCCAATCAGGAAAAACTGCTTCATGTAACTTTGTTGTTGGTTGGTCTTTTGACTCTGGAAAGCATATCTCAATATTTTTATACATACTGGGCCAATCTTTTAGGCCAAATGGTCATCAAAGATATTCGTCTTGAAACGTATAAAAAAATCATGCATTTTAAACAAAGCTATTTTGATAAAACGCCTATTGGATCCTTAGTGACAAGGGTAGTTTCCGATATTGAAACTATTGCTGATATTTTTTCACAGGGATTGTTAATTATTATCGCTGATATCCTCAAATTAGTAGTTGTTATTGTAGTAATGTTTGTGACTGATTGGAAATTGGCTATTTTTTGCTTGGCTTCCATTCCTCTCTTACTAGTTGCTACATATTGGTTCAAGCGTTCAATAAAAATTGCTTTTCAAGAGGTGCGAAAACAGGTTACGGCATTGAACACTTTTGTTCAAGAACACCTTGTGGGAATGACTATTGTGCAACTCTTCAACCGGCAAGAGATAGAATTTAAGGCCTTCAAAAGCATAAACGAAGGGCATAAAAAAGCTCATATTCAGTCCATTCTGTATTACTCTATTTTTTTTCCAGTGGTCGAGGTTTTGTCGGCTATTTCTATAGGTCTGCTTATTTGGTGGGGAGGGATAGAGACTGTCAAATCAAGTGATGTTACTTTGGGCGAGCTCATTGCTTTTATACTATATATCCATATGTTGTTTCGACCCATTAGGCAATTAGCCGATCGATTCAACGTGCTGCAGATGGGTATGGTCGCTTCAGAACGTGTATTTAAGGTATTAGATACTTCGGACTCTGTTGATAACTCTGGGACTCTATCTCTTAACGATGGGCAAGGCACCATTGAGTTCAAGAATGTTTGGTTTGCCTACAATGATGAAGATTGGGTGCTCAAAGATGTGTCTTTCAAGGTCAATGCTGGTGAAACCTTGGCCATTATTGGTTCTACAGGAGCGGGAAAGTCTACCATTGTCAATTTGTTAAGCCGAAATTACACCATTAACAAGGGTCAAATTCTCATTGATGGTGTGGATTATCTACAATACGATATTTATTCTTTGAGAGAGCAGATAGCGGTTGTGTTGCAAGATGTGTTTTTGTTTTCAGACACTATTTTTAATAATATCACTTTAAATAGGTCCATTCCTTTAGATGAAGTTCAAAAGTACGCTCGCGACATAGAAGTAGAAGATTTTATTCAGTCTCTTCCCAAGGGCTATGACTACAATGTGATGGAGCGAGGCAATCTCCTGTCTTTGGGTCAAAGGCAGTTAATTTCTTTTTTAAGAGCATATGTCACACAGCCAAAAATATTGGTTTTAGATGAGGCCACCTCTAGTATTGACAGTGAAAGCGAATGGCTTATTCAGAAATCTACCGAAAAACTCACAAAAAACAGAACGTCTATCGTTATTGCTCACCGTTTGTCCACTATTCAAAATGCCACTCAAATTATCTTATTGGAAAAAGGTCGGTTGATTGAACAAGGAACCCACAATGAGTTAATTAATTTAGGTCAAAAATATAAGTTACTTTTTGAATTACAATTCAATCGATAGAAAGAAAGTTTAATTTTTGACAGAGAAATTTAGTATATTGCGTGATTAAAGCAATAAACAATGCGTGTACTACTCTTTTCATTATTTAATTTAGTCATTGTTGTTAGTTCTGTATCTCAAATTGTAACAACTAATGTAGTACCCTACGATACCCCAGAATTTTTAGTTGATAGTATATTTTTGGGTGAAGGTGTTCTTTCCATCAACCATCAGTATCAAGGAAATCCAGAACAGATTGGGTTTTTTAATGGTGTCAATAGTGGTATTGGTATTGACAGTGGAATAGTCCTTTGTACTGGAGATATTAGCGAGCTTATTCCAGGACAGTTTGGTGGAGGAGCAATGGTTCCTGGTAATAATCCTGACTTATTAGATATAGCTAACTCTGTTCCTGGATTGATAGGGCAAAATTTTCAAGTATCATCGGTTAATGATATAGCTGTTTTAGAGTTTGATTTTATTCCTGCCTCTTCGTACTTATCATTCAGATACGTTTTTGCGTCTGTTGAGTACTTTGCTTATGAAAACACTCAGTATAATGATGTGTTTGGATTTTTCATTTCAGGTCCTGGAATCACAGGTCCGTATGATAGTCCGCCAGCTTTTCCTGATGGAAGTGTTAACATAGCAACCATTACCAGTTCTGAACCCAACAGCTTAGGAGTAAGTTTGCCTATTACCGTTTCTTCTGTTCAAGCCAATTATAATTCTGACTTATTTGTCTCCAATCAAAATGGTGATAATGGTGTTAACACTAATGTTGATGGTTACACAACAGTAATCACAGCTGAAGCTAATGTGACCTGTGGTGAATTATATCACATAAAATTGGCTATTGCTGATGGATCAGACTCGGGGCTTTCATCCTTCATTTTACTTGAATCTGGAAGTTTTTCTTCTCCAGAACTTGATGTTTTAAATAATTTGGGTGTTCAGTCCGATAATATACAAACCAATTGTGGGGCTCCTGTTCAATTATCTGCTGATGTGCAAAATCCTGATGATTATTCTTATTTATGGAACACAGGTGATACAACTCAAAGTATTTTAGCGACCCCTGGATATTATTGGGTTGAGACAACAGATGAAAATGATTGTGTCATTCAATCTGATTCAGTAAGAGTTTATACCGATTCCGTTCCTGAAATTTTGTTGCCTGATACAGTCTATTTTTGTGAAAACACCTCAGTTTTGATAGATCCTGTTATTGAAAGTGGAACCCCACCATTTAATTACGATTGGGGTATCTTTGGCAACGATACGTCCATTACCTGTCTCTTATACACATCTCCGAGCCCACGAGACAGGCTGAAATGGCGTATG
>CAXDOW010000037.1:0-17279 GCA_963991165.1 uncultured Flavobacteriales bacterium
TACTAAACACTTTTTAACATTTTTTTGATGTTCAAATATTTTTTCTATGAATTCCATATTAAAAAATAAGGATTGATTAATTATTACTTTTAGTGAATTTATCAGCCCACAAAGTGATTATTTTTTTATTAATAAACAAAATAATTATAGTTTGAAATAAGGGTGTTTCAGTCCACTAAGGTTGAATCTTTTACAATCGAAAGATTTTTTTCATAAAATCATACATCACGCGGTTCTAAATTTTGAAATAAAACATTTAACTTAATTAATAGTCATTGTTGTTTATTTTTCCATCGCTCCTTAGCATATTTTTGCATGTCGATGATGGTATCTTTCTCATCCGTTATTTCTAAACCTAGAAGGGTTTCTATGATGTCTTCCATGGTAACAATTCCATCCAAACCTCCATACTCATCGACTACGATGGCAATGTGCTCTTTTTTTTCTAATAATCGATCCCACAAACTAAATAATGTAATGTTATTGGGAATCGTCAAAATATCGCGCTTAAACTTTTTAACGGTAGGATTTGTATTTTCTTTGGCCGAGAGTTGTTCAAGAATATCCTGTAAGTAAACATAGCCAGTAATTTTTTCATTTTGCTCAGAAAATAGAGGGATTCTAGAAAAATTCAAAAACTTTTTTTGAGTTTGAAATTCGTTGAGTGTTAAATTTTCATCGGCTGAAATCACAACCACTCTTGGAGTCATAATTTTTGTAACGTTGATTTTTTTCAGCTTGAGGATATTCTGAATAATTTTATTTTCATTTTCCGAAAAGACCCCTTCATCGGTGCCAATTTTAGCCAATGCGGCAATTTCCTCTCTACTTGTAGTATCTTCTTTTTTGTTGTTCGAAATCAGACGAGTAATTTTAGTGGATAAAATGACCAAAGGATAGGTGATAATTAGCATGAACTTGATGGTGTAGTAAGTTGATTTTGATAAACCTTTCCAAAATCGAGCACCTATAGTTTTTGGAATTATTTCAGATATCACTAAAATTAAAATGGTTAAAATGGCCGATATTACTCCTAGATAACTGTCGCCAAACAATTTAGTAGCTTCAGAACCAACGCCTGCTGCTCCAATGGTATGTGCTACCGTGTTTAATGATAAAATAGCCGATAGTGGTTTGTCAATATTGGTCTTATAGTTTAAAAATGATTGCGCCCACTTTTCCTTATTTTGTAGAGTGGATAAATAGGTCTGTGGAATGGACAGCAATACAGACTCGGCCATGGAACAAACAAAGGAAACAAATAATGCTAAAAATAAGTATGAAATTAGTGCACTCATAAAATCTCTAAAATATAATTTAGATTCAAACTCCAAAAATAGGCAATTAGAGCTATCAATACGAAATGAGTTTTAATAATTACTTTTAATGACGTGCAGACAAAAAACGTGTTCACTATCTTTGTACCATAATTACCCCCTTGACAAGAACACTAAATATCGTTTGGTTAAAAAGAGATCTAAGAACCTTTGATCATGAACCCTTGCATTATGCTGAATTGCATGAGGAAGATTACATCATAATGTATTTGTTTGAACCCCAATTACTGGCGCACGCTGACAGCAGTTTACGTCATCAGCAATTTGCTTATCACTCTGTGGTTGACATGAATAAAACATTGAGAATATATCAACGAGAGGTTCATTTATTTTACGCTGATGCTAAAGATGTTTTTACTTATTTGTGCAAGCAGTTTTCTGTAAAAACCGTTTTTTCGTACCAAGAAAATGGCACTAAAATTTCGTGGGACAGAGACAAAGAAGTATCGGCTACTCTCAGAAATTGTGGCGTTCGTTGGCAACAATTTGAAAACCAAGCAGTCAAAAGAGGGTTGGCAAACAGAGTAGGCTGGGACAAGCATTGGTTTAAGTTTGCAGCCACTAGGCCAATCGATAATTCTTTTAGTGTAAGTTCCATTAAGTTCGAAAAAACACCTATTGACATTTCTTTGACAAAACTTAAAAAACTTGCCGATTTATCTGTCAATTTTCATCCTGCTCGACAAACCTTAGCGTTCAAATATTTAGACAGCTTTATAAATCATAGAGGGAAAAATTATTCTAAACATATTTCTAGTCCTCTAAAAAGCCGACAATCGTGTAGTCGATTATCAGTGTATCTGGCTTGGGGTAATGTGAGTATTCGTCAAGTCTATCAAGCTATAAAAAGTGGGCCTAACTATTCCCTCAGCAAACGCTCGTTTGATGCATGCTTGGCTCGTTTAAAATGGCGTTCACATTTCATACAAAAGTTTGAGTCCGATTGCAGTTACGAATTTTACTGCATTAACAAAGGCTATGAAAAAATGAAGTACCAAAATAATGATGACTTACTAGACAAATGGAAAAAAGGAAATACAGGATTTCCACTAGTAGATGCTGCTATGCGATGTTTGATTCACACTGGATGGATTAATTTTAGAATGCGGGCAATGCTAGTATCTTTCCTGTGTCATCACCTTAATCAAGATTGGCGTCGAGGAGTCTATCACATGGCAGGTCTCTTCCTTGACTATGAGCCAGGCATTCATTTTACTCAATTTCAGATGCAAGCAGGCGTTACAGGAATTAATTCAATTAGAATTTACAACCCAATAAAACAATCCATAGAAAAAGACCCAACAGGCGAGTTTATTAAACAATGGGTATCCGAATTAAAATCGATTCCTGTACCCTTCATACACCAGCCCTGGAAGTTAACTCCAATTGATTTAGTTTCAGAGAACATCACATTAAATTACCTACATCCAATCGTCGAGCCAATAAAAGCGGTTAGGTTAGTTAGGGAACAACTATGGCGTTTGAGAAAAGATAGTCTAGTTAAAGAAGAGTCCAAAAAGCTATTGAGAATACATGTCCGACCTTCAAGGAATTAGTTAAAAGATCATATCATTCAACAATTAAAATCGAAAAGGTCACTTAAGGATGTGTTAAATTTATTATTTTTGTATACATAAAAACCATTCCAATGTTCCGACTTCTATACATCCTTGCATTTGTGTTTTGTTCATTCTCATCAGTGGCCCAATTCTCGGTGGTTAATCAAACTGAAAACACCATTGAACTATCTTTCCAATTGGGAGAGTACAAAATTTTTAATAATTCCTTAGTTTGTGAAAACGGCGTTCCTATGTTGAGGGAAGGTTTTCCAGAGCTTCTAAAGTTTAATACTTCCGTTGTGATTGATGCTCTAAAAGGGACTGATGTAGAAGTTGTAGATTTCTCTTATGAAGTGGTAGAAAATGTCGAAATTAATCCTTCGGTTGGAAATATTTACCGAAATCAAAACCCCAGTACTATCGACCCAGTCAAAGGTGAAGTTTACAATCAAGATGCCTTTTACCCTTATTCGTTAGTCGAATTGTCTGACCCTTACATCGTCCGTAACGTGAGGGGGCAAGTTGTCAATATAACACCATTTCAATACAACCCTGTGACCAAACAACTCAAAGTTGTTACTGAAATGGATGTCTTAATTTCATTTGACTCTGAAAATGGTTCCAATGTTTACAACAGACAAATTAACACGACCAAAGAGTTTCATGAAATACTGAAATCACACTTCATCAATTATTCTCAGTCCAACGTACAAATGTATGAAACGCTAGATGAAGGAGGTGAAATGTTAATCATTTCTCATCCCAATTTTATGAACGAAATGAGTGCTTTTTCTGACTGGAAACTATTGTCTGGAATGCAAAATGAGATAGTTGATGTTACAGAGATTGGTCAAAATTCTTCCAATATTAAATCGTATATCAATACATATTTTGATGAGCATCCAAACTTAACTTATGTTTTGTTGGTTGGCGACCATGACTACGTGCCTTCTTCATCAACTTCAGCAGGCGATTCTGACAACGAATACACCTATTTAGTAGGGGATGACCACTATCCAGATATATTTATTGGGCGATTTTCAGCTGAAAATGCAAATCACGTAAAAACAATGGTTAACCGAACTTTGGATTATGAAAAATTTCCTAGCAGCTCGGATTCTTGGGCTGCCAATGCGGTTGGAATTGGTTCTGAAGATGGTACAGAGTCCACTGATATCAATAACCCACCCACTGGGTTTGGTGATGATGGAGAAGCCGATTGGCATCACAACATGAATATTAAAGAAGATTTATTAGGTTTTACTTACAGTCAGGTTGATGAATTATACGAAGGGGGGCCTTATATTGGTTCCATAGATCAAGCTGGAAATCCCAACAGTAACGATTTGGCAGTTCTTATCAATGACGGACTTGGACTTATTAACTACACGGGTCATGGGAGTGATGTATCCTTTGCTACGACTGGATTTGATAACAATGATATCAACGACCTTACCAATGAAGAGATGTATCCATTTATATTTTCGGTCGCTTGTGTTAATGGGAATTTTACTGGTCAAACGTGTTTTGCGGAGACATGGCTTAGAGCCAATAATGGTACTCCCGACCGACCTACTGGTGCTGTTGCTGTTATCATGTCGACAATCAATCAAAGTTGGAATCCTCCAATGTCTGGGCAAGATGAAATGAACGATATTTTAGTCGAATCTATTCAAGGGAATATTAAAAGAACCTTTGGAGGCGTGACTATCAATGGTTGTATGAAGATGAACGACGATTACGGCGATGAGGGCTCTGATATGACAGATACTTGGACCATATTTGGTGATCCCTCAGTAATGTTGAGAACTAAGTCAGCCGAGCAAATGGCAGTTAATCATGCTGACTATTTACCCATAGGGACAAGTTCTGTTTCTGTTACGTGCGATCAAAATGATGCGACTATTAGTTTAACCTCCAACGGGGAAATCATTGCATTAGGAACCTCCAATGGTGGTCAAAATAACTTTAATATCACCCCAATTACAAGCATGGATACAATCTTTGTAACTATAACCGGATTTAACCAAATTCCTTACCTAGGATACATCATCCCAATGGTAGCTGAAGGGCCGTGGTTAACTCAATCGGACTGGCAGTTAAACGATGCTGACGGTCAAGCAGATTATAGTGAAAATCTAACCATAAATGTAGAATTGAGTAATGTTGGAGTTGAAACTGCTTTTCAAGTCAATTCAATAATAAGTTGTGATAATCCTAACGTCACAATAGCCAATGATGCTCATTTTTGGGGCGACATTCTTAATGGGTCGGCTACCAATCAAAATGCACTAGAGTTAAGCATTAATGATATCATTGATGACAATGAAATCGTGACTTTTACTTTAGATTTATCAGACAACCAAAACAACACATGGCAAGTACAGTTTTCAATGGCATTACACGCACCAGTCATGCACATTGATAATATGACTTTCGACGATTCCAATGGTAATGGCAATCAAACTATTGATATGGAAGAATGGTTAGAACTACAATTTGACTATTCTAATTTAGGTTCGTCCGTTTCCAACAATTCTACTTTCACTATTTCGACTACCAGTTCATTCCTTACTATTGATAATAATAGTACTCTTATTGGTAATATTGCTTCGCTTTCCAACGATAATGTTAGTTTTGATGCTTACGTTGAGAGTGATGTTCCTCTTGGAGAAATAGCTACCATAATTGTGGAGTTAACTAATGGATTTTATTTTGACATAGATACCTTTTATTTAGAATTAAACCCTCCAACAGAAAGTCAAACTATTTTAGGTTGTACAGATGCCAACGCTACCAATTTTGATGCATCAGCCAATGCGTTCTTAGCCGATGAGGGAGGGCCTGATAATATCAATGAATTCGGAAATGGTGGCTTTCACTACAACGACAACTATGATCTTATTTTTGATTGTTTGAAAGAAGTCAATATCGAAACTATTGATGTTTACGCTGAAAACAATTTTATGGTTGAAATAGAGATTTTAAACAGTCAAGATAATCCTGTTTTTTCCAATCAATATAGTCTCAACCAAGGGCTTAACACACTCCCTATTGATTTCACCATAGGAGCAGGCACAGATTATAAAATTGGAGTTGTGGGAGCAAATGATGGGTTATACCGAAACGATAACCTTTCTGCCAACACCTATCCCATAGCGGTTCACGATGCCATTAGCATTACTTCCAACACATCTACTAATGAAGCGTATTACTATTATTTCTATAATTGGAAATTAAGTTCAGATTGTAAATATGATCAAACTTGGGCATGTGTTAATGGTAACTGCACAGACCCTAATGATGGTACAGGAATCTATTCCTCAATGGCTGAATGCGAACAACTTTGCACAAGCTCAATTGAAGAAGGACAAGGCGACGCTTTTTCGATCTATCCAAATCCATCGAATGGACTGATAACGGTTGAGTGGGATACATTTGATAATAAAGATTTCACCATTGAAGTGGCCAATTATTTGGGACAAACAGTTTTAACAGATTTTATCAGCTCACAATCCAATTCTGTCAAAACAACCCTTGACTTATCTCATGTTTGTAGTGGCATTTATTTGTTAAACATCAGTTCAGTAGATAGAGTAATCAATAATAAAATCATCATTGAATAAACCGTACTTTTCTAACGGTTTCGTATGTCAATTGATTATCTTGCTGCCGTTAATTTCCTAACTATTATCTGAAATGGAAATTTTGGGATATATTGGAGCTCTTGTCATCGGTTTGGTTCTAGGCTTAGTTGGTGGAGGTGGCTCCATTCTTACCGTTCCTTTGTTGGTGTATGTTTTCTCCATAGAACCCATATTAGCTACGGCCTATTCTTTGTTTATCGTTGGTGTTTCGTCAACTTTTGGTACGATAAAGAGTAGCTTTAGAAAATTAGTCGACTTTAGAATTGGTTTTCTATTTTCAGTTCCATCATTTATTGGCGTCTTTCTTTCTCGTAAATTTTTAATTCCTATGTTACCCGACCGGCTGTTTAGTATAGGAACATATTCTATTTTAAAAGAGTCTGGGATAATGATTTTTTTTGGATTACTCATGTTAACAGCCGCTTTTTTAATGCTCAAACAGAAAAAAGAGGTTGCTCCATACACCCTTACAGTGGGTTTGAAGTACCTCATCATTTTAATAGAGGGATTTTTAATAGGCATTGTTACTGGTTTAGTTGGAGCGGGTGGTGGTTTTCTTATAATACCTGCTCTTATTTTGTTAACTAAACTTCCTGTTAAAAAAGCCATTGCCACCTCGCTATTAATTATTTCTTTAAAATCGCTGATTGGCTTTTTAGGAGATTTAGAAAACTTAGAAATTAATTGGCTACTTTTGCTATCGATAACGGGGGTTTCAGTTGTTGGTATTTTTATAGGAAATACCTTAAACCATTATGTTGATGGGAGTCACCTAAAAAAATGGTTTGGTAGAATGGTTTTTGTTATGGGGCTTTCGGTAGTTCTATATGAAATTAGTCAGCTTTAAAATAATCTTGCAAACAACACTTAAAAATATACAATGAAAATAGAACAATTTTATACGGGTTGCCTCAGTCAAGGTGCCTACTATATAGAAAGTGATGGACAGGCAGCTGTTATTGATCCATTGCGTGAGGTGCAATCTTATTTAGATTTGGCGAATTCTAGAAATGCGAGCATAAAATATATTTTTGAGACCCATTTTCATGCCGATTTTGTTTCTGGGCATATTACCCTATCCAAAAAAACAGGTGCACCCATTGTCTTTGGCCCATTAGCTTCACCAAATTTTGATAGTATTATTGCTCAAGACATGCAAGTGTTCGAGATTGGTACTATTAAAATAAAAGTGTTACACACTCCTGGACATACTATGGAATCGACTACCTATCTTTTAATTGATGAAGAAGGAAAAGACCACGCTATTTTTACTGGAGATACTCTTTTTTTGGGTGATGTTGGACGACCTGATTTGGCTCAAAAAGCGGCTAATATGACTCAAGATCAATTGGCGGGATTACTTTTTCAAAGTCTTAGAAGTAAGATTATGACTCTCTCCGATGATATTATCGTCTATCCTGGTCATGGTGCTGGATCCGCATGTGGAAAATTTATGAGTAAAGAAACAGTGGGTACACTGGGACATGAAAAACAGACCAATTATGCACTCCGTGAAAATATGACTAAAAAGGAATTTATTGATGAAGTTACCAACGGTCTTCAAGCACCTCCAGCTTATTTCCCACACAATGTTAAACTCAATAAAGAAGGATATGAAGATATAGATCATATTCTTAAAAATAGAAGTAAAGCTTTAAATGTCAGTGAATTTGAGAATCTTAAAAACGAGACAGATGCTATCATTTTGGATGTTCGACATCAAAAAGAATTTTCTGCTTCTCATATTCCAAACTCAATTTTTGTAGGTTTAGACGGTTCCTTTGCTCCATGGGTAGGTGCCATTTTGAAAGATGTCAATCAAGCTATTTTATTGCTCACTCCACAGGAAAGAACAGAGGAGACTATCACTCGACTCTCTAGAGTAGGATTCGATAATGTTCTTGGTTATTTAGAAGGAGGCATACACGCATGGAAAGAGGCCAATAAACCAACCGATTGTGTGAATACCATTTCGGCTGAAGACTTTGCCTCATTGAAAGTCAATCATCCGATTCACGTCATAGATGTGAGAAAAGTGTCAGAATTTGAAAACAGCCACATAAAAGATGCTTTGAATATCCCTTTAAGTCAAATTAATTCACATTTTCATTCGTTATCAACCGATACCGATAATTATGTGCATTGTGCTGGAGGATATCGCTCAATGATTGCAAATTCTGTGCTTAAATCAAAAGGAATACATAATGTGGTTGATGTTTTAGGCGGTTTTTCAGCAATTAAAAGTACTGATACTCCAATAATTACAACTTCTCTAACTAATTTATAAATGAAAACTATTACAAAAGACCAGTGGATTGAGCTGGTTCAGCAAACGGATGATGCAATCATCTTAGATGTCAGAACACCACAAGAATGTGTTGAAGGTATGTTAGACAATGCCCAACAGTTAAATGTTTTAAATGGGCATCTCTTTATGAATGAAATTGAAACATTTGATACCGAAAAGTCATACTTTATCTACTGTAAAAGTGGTGGGAGAAGTGCACAAGCCTGTCGCCTTATGGAAATGAAAGGATTTACAAAATTATATAACCTACAAGGAGGTTATTCCAAGTGGTAGAGAAGAAAGCCTAACTATCATAATTTGCTAAGAGTTAAATCTCCAATTGATTGACCAATGAGCTCACTCATAGAATGATCAAAGTTAACTTTTGATGGTTCTGAATCCATCCATTGTTCTATCCTATTTTTGTGTTTAATATCAAGTGTTTTTAACACAGTCACGCCAAACCGCTTTAAGGCACTGGCATTGCACTCTTGTTCATATTGATTTCCTAAAGGAATGACGAGCAATCGTTTTCCTAAAAACAAAGCTTCGGCAGGTGTTTCAAAACCAGCATTGCATATAACACCAAAAGAGGTTGATAAACTGTCAGAAAAACCCTGGTCAGACACAACACAGAATTGAACATTTTCTTGACGGTATTCTGTTTTGATAGAGGGCTTGAAAACATGAAATTGAAAGTCTTTAAATTCAGAAAAAACCTTTAGTAAAGTCAGGTCAGCGTCATAGGGTAAGTACACGGTAATGTGTTTTTTTTCGGTAGTTTGGATAGAAAAAAGGTGTTTTTTTATGATAGGTTCAGAAATTTTCTCAGAATATCGTTCAAAATGGATGCCGATATAATCATCAGTAGGAGCAAAGTATTTTATAATCAATTCAGCTATCCAGTTTTTAGTCGCTGGTCGAGGTGTTTTCTTGCAGTAAAAAGATGCTTGATGACTTATCTGAAGGGAAGGAACACCTTTTAATTTAGCACCCCATGCCGATAGTGGTTCGAAGTCAGAAACCACCAAATCATAATACGTGAAAGGAAACGTATTTAAATCTCTAACAAATGCCCAAATATTTAATGCTTTTAAAGAGGCCCAGTAATCAACCTTACCATTTGTAGTTACAAAAGAAATCCCTGTTTTGTGAAAATGGATGGGGAAGCTAGGCGTTAAGCTAAAGTTGTTAGCAGAAACCATCACATCGACCTCGCCATATTGTTTTAAGATAGGGTATATGGTTTCGGCTTTACTGATGTGACCATTTCCAGTACCTTGTATTCCGTACAATATTTTCATTTAATGAATTCCTTAATTTCATTAAGCTCATCTTCTTCACTATCTATTGTAGATTCATTTTCAAAATCATTAAAATCGTCGTGGTAGTTAAAGATCCTCCATGAGCCCTCATTAAATTCCAATGCGGTTAAACTTTCAACCCAATCGCCCGAATTTAAGTATTTTACTTTTTTACCTTTAATTTCAATCTCCTTTATGATGGGCTGATGAATGTGTCCACATGCTACCATATCATAATTGTTGTCAATGGCAATATCGGCAATAGTAGCCTCAAAGTCGCCTATGAATTGAACGGCTTTTTTGACACTATTTTTTATTCGCTTAGAAAAAGAAACACGCTCGCGACCAATAGCATTGAGAAAATGATTGATGGTTCGATTTAAAACAATTAACACATCATAACCAAAACCTCCCAGTTTGGCTAGCCATTTTGTGTTTTTCATGGTGAAATCTAATATATCGCCGTGAAAAATCCATAACTTTTCATTGTCAATATTGAGAACCAGTTTATTTTTAAAATGTAGTTTTCCCAAGCTCAAGGGAATAAACTTTCTTAGCATTTCATCATGGTTTCCTGAAATGTAGTAAATCGTTGTTTTCTTACTAGCCAAGTCGATTATTCGTTTAAGGACTTTCATATGAGACTTTGGCCAATATCGTTTTCTAAACTGCCAAATGTCAATAATATCGCCATTTAACACCAACACTTTTGGTTTGATAGATTTCAGATATTTTAATAACTCCTCGGCATGACAACCATAGGTTCCTAGGTGCGTATCCGAAATAATAACCAATTCAACAGATCTTTTCATAAAGCCAATAAAGTGAATTAGAATTATCGTTTTGTTTTCTTGAAAATAAATAATTGTTAACTAATGTTAAGCTGGCGTTAATCAAAAGTAAACAGTAGTTTGGATGAGTCTATATAATTTGCTTGATGTCGTTGAGTAGTAAGTACTGTTCGTGGGTAAGGTTATCAAACAGAACCCCTTCTAGCATTATTTTTTTTCGTTCTTTATCTAGATTCCAAGCGTTTGTTTCCAGATTACTTTTTTCGTCATAATCGATGGTTTCCAACATGTAGCGTATGGCATTCAGTCGGGCGGTGAGTTTATTGTTGGAGTTGATGACAATCCATGGGCTTAGCTCGGTAGAGGTTTTGTCGAACATTTTACTTTTATAAAACGTATATAAATCCCATTTTTTTAGAGATAGCACATCGTTCGAAGATAGTTTCCAGTATTTGAGTAAGTGATTTCTTCGTATATAAAATCGCTTTAGCTGTGTTTTTTTATCAATGGAGAGGTAAAACTTGATGAGAATTAATCCTTCTTCGATGAGTTTTTTTTCCCATTTGTTAACTTTTGTCATAAAATACTGATACTGAGAATCAGTGCAGTAACCCATAGTGGGTTGAATCATGGCTCTAGAATACCATGAGCGGTCGAAAAAGACAATTTCTCCATTTTTTGGCAACCTTTTTTCATAGGTTTGAAACCAATATTTATTTTGCTTTTTCGAGGGAGAACCAATTTCGACAATGCGATGGTGTTTGCTCATTAAGTTTTCGACAATTCTTTTAATGGCTGATCCTTTTCCTGCGGCGTCTCTTCCTTCAAATACAATGGCAATACGTTTATTGTTTTTGAGTACCCACTCCTGAAGTTTCAACAATTCGATTTGCAATCTAAATTTTTCCTGTTGATACTGTGCGTCAGTAATTTCTTGAAATGCACTGTAGTATTTAATACTCATGAATGCCTATATTTATGAAAGAAAGGTGCTTATTACAGGGCTGACATAATCTCTAGAGTTTTTTAAATAGGATGAAATTTCGCTTAAGCAGACCCATTTGGCGATATCAATTGATTCGCTTGGGTCGGGAAATAACTCTAAATCGTAGCTGTGATAGTGCATTAAGAACCAATTGGCTTTTTTGGGTATTGCTTTTCCATTTTTTTTCGAAAAGTAGTTAGTAGAAGTAAGGGGTTTAACTAATTCCAAATACCTTTCATTGATACCTGTTTCTTCAACGACTTCTCTTATGGCGGCATTTTCGAGTGTTTCAAAGAAATCTAATTTACCTTTTGGCAAATCCCACAACTTCTTTTTTTGAATCAGTAAAATTTCGTTTTTAACGTTAAGGACTAAACCACCAGCAGTAATTTGTTTGAGAGAGAGAGCTGTTTCTGTTATCATGTTATAAAAATCATTAATTATCTATTTTTTTTAAGAGCAAAACAAAATAGTTATCAACACTTAATTGCTAATATTTTTTAGTGACTGTTCAATTATTTTTTTCGCGTGTAATTCATTTTTTACTCCCATGACTGAGGAATGTTTTTTGTAATTTTCAAAAAAGATACAAGCAATGTCAATCACTCCTGGAAATAGTGTTTCTAATTCTTGTAGAGAGTTAACCTTATACAATGGAGAGCTTGTGTGAACAAAAATTAGTTTATTATCTTGTTGCTGTTGATCTTTGGTTTGGATGACGGCCAATGGCTTTGCAAAAATGGTATCTCCCATTACCAAATTTTGAGCGATAATGATGGCATCTAAAGGATCTGAATCTCCTTTGTTGTAGCTGTTTAACACAATTCCATAGTTGAATGGGTATCCAAGATAGTTGATGGATCGGAATTGATTATTCTTTATGTCTCGTTCAATGGTATTGGAAATGCTATTGTATTCCCATTTCTCTATACTACCTGTTGGAATTTCTACCATAACTTGATATTCTTTTGGAGGCAATTGTAGTGACGCAAAAGTCATAATCGAAAACAATAATGGAGCTAAAATCATTTTACAAAAAACTGATTTTAAGATAAGATTATAATAAGTTTAGTATTAAGTAATAGTTATCAATATGAAATTGAAAAATCATAAAATGTTAATATTAAAATGAGTTTATTTTGAGGTGTATTTTGTTTGTTTGAATAGTGATTATTTCATTTTTCTTAACAAGTTTATTTATTCTAACTCAACCGTTAGAACTAATTAAATCTTCAACATCTAAGGTTGCCGAATCTTCTGGCATATATTGGTTTGATAACACATTATATATTATAGGCGATTCTGGCCAACTAGGCCAGCTTCAAGATAATGGTTCTTTTTCAAAAAAACGATTAGACTTTGAAGATTCTGAAGGAATTTATGTGGATGCTGAATTTATATACGTGGTGGAGGAAAGAAGTAGAAAAGTGATTCTTTTGGAAAGAAATAGCATGAAACCAATTGCCGAGCATCAGTTGCAATTTTTTGGTCGAATGAACAGAGGTTTTGAGGGAATTACTTTCAACCCTATTTCACAAGATTTTTTGTTAGTGACCGAAGAAAATCCCTGTCAGCTTGTAACACTAGATAGTGATTTTCAGAATCCGGTCTATATCGATTTACCAATACCTGAGGCCTCTGACATTACTTTCCACAATAATTTTATTTGGATACTTAGTGATGTTGAGTCTAAAATTTACAAGTTTTCCTCTACGGATTTTAGACTTTTAGATGAATGGGAAACCAAAATAATTAACGCTGAGGGATTGACTTTTACAGATGAGAATTTGATAATTGTTTCTGATAACTTGGAAAAGCTATATTACTATGAGATTCCTAAATAAAGTTTTTTTTAGACTGCTTACAGTAGGTTTTTTCTTCATTATCAGTTCAACCCCATTAAGTGCACAGTACACATTAAATAAAGGATACGATAATATTGAGATTAGAGGAAGTGTCACGTCACTCTTTAAGCATAGATGGTATCCTGATAGTGCAGAATACTCGATTGAAAAGCAACACAAAAATTTGATGCGTTTAAAAGATGCACGAATTCGTTTGAAAGGAAGTTCTATGAAGAGCAAGTTTAAGTACGAATTACATTTAGACTTTGCCAATCTAGCTAATAATTCTAACCAGCCGGAGGTTCCCTTGTTAGATGGGTATGTTACCTATTGTGGTCCTTTAGATGTAACTCTGGGATATACAAAATTACCTTTCTCTAGAGAGAGTATGACTCCAATTATCTATTCTCCTTGGCTCAAACGTTCTATGATAGTAGATGAGGGGCAGAGTAGGAGAGATGTAGGAATTCATCTTGAAAAGGGATTTTTATCTGATAAGATAAATGTGTATGCATCATATGTAAATGGTTTGCCTGAAATTTCCAAACAACAGGACGACAGCTTAGGTTATGAGTTAGTAACTAGAATTGATTTAGCTTATCCCACCAAAATGAAGTACAGAGCGGTTGATTTGTCAAGGTCTCATATACCTGTGGTATCGATTGGTTCTTCGATGAGAAGATCGCATAAAGGCCAGATTTACGATGCCGATGACGAAACTATTTTTAATGGTGTTGACGGAGTAAAACAATCAATTTCAGGAGATTTAGCAATAATGTACAAGGGCTTTAGTGTATTAGTCGAAAGGCATCATATTCGATACTCTCTTGACGAAATAGCTTTGTCATTAGAGCAGCAAGATCAATTAGCAAATTATCCACATCTAGATTTTGTATTTCCCTCATTTCCTTTTACCTACATGATAGGTGATGACGTCGTTACCCCCGATTTTTATTCCCAGGGTATGGTATATCAATTGACCTTTTTTGCCAAAAAATATAATTCTGTTTTATCTTTGCGATATGATTGGGCTAATATCAATTTTCACACAGACAAAAACTATTTAGTAACAATGGAAGGACCTAATGGTGAGTTATTATACCCCACTCGTATGCCTTATGAAGATGGGAAAAAAGAAAAAACCATTGCTTTGGCTTATAATTACAGATTTAATAACCACCTTTCCGTATTAAAATTTCAACTTTCGCGAACTATTTTCGATGGATTTGATAATTTTGGATCTAATTACGACTATTCATCAAGGCCTAAAATGATTGAAATTCGTTTAGGCCTGCAATATATTATTGGATAACCTTTTTATTATGAGATACCTTTTTTTAACTATCGTTTTATTGGCTTTCTTAAGACTGGATGCACAGATTGTATTTTCCGAAATTATGTACAATGACCCTGGCTATGGTCTTGATAGCTTAGAATTTGTTGAATTATATAATTATACGGACGAACCGATTGATTTAACCAACTATCAATTTACGGATGGGATCACCTTTACATTTCCACCATATACACTAGAGTCAGAATCTTATGTTGTGGTATGTAAATTTGCTTCCACCTTGAAACGAGTTTTTGAATTAAGCGATGATAATTTATTTGCTTGGTCTGATACGGGTTCAGTCTCTCTAAACAACGATGGTGAGATTTTACAATTTTCCGATGCTCAAGGTAATGTGATAGATGAAATAGAATACTTTCCAACGGCCGATTGGCACCAAGCTCAAGTAAATGGTTTTGGTTATTCTTTGCAATTTTGTGATTACAGCTTAGATAATAATAATGGTTCAAATTGGTCAGCCTCCAATCAAGTTGGCGATTTTCAGTACACTGGAAACGACCCATTTATTACTGGTGTTCTGACTACTTTTGATGTGTATGCCACTCCAAAATCGGGGTGTTTTGTAACTTCTGATATTTTTAAACAAAATCAATCATCTCTTTTTTATCCAAATCCATTTAAAAATCATCTTACGATTCTTCAGAACTCAAAAGTTTATTCTATATGTGGGCAATTACTTATTGAAAACAAACAAAAATCTGATGTTGACACATCTGATTGGCCATCTGGAGTTTATTTCTTAAAAGTGGAAAATTCAATTTATAAAATGGTGAAAATTTAGTCCATTCCAGACTTATTTAATGTTTTTTTAATAATAACTCTCAATTTCTTTACATTTTGATATCGATTAATTAATTGATAATTGTATTGAGATTATCAAATTTGTCACTTAACTATAAACAAATCATAATGAAACATTTTTTACTCGCGGTATTGGTTGTTTTCGGAACAACTTTAAATGCCCAAATTCCTTTGTTTACACAAGGGTTTGAAGAAAGTGGAGATACGTGGTCTTACACCAATTATCCTGCTTTTTTTGATTTTTCTCAGAATGGTGATGTCTTTGCTATTCTTGATTCTTCTTACCAATCCTTAAGTGCGGTTAGCGGAACGTCATATGTTGCTTTTCATGACCTTGAAAATCCAAATGGTAATCCTCCTTTCAACGGAAACTATTATCATTACATAACGATGATGACGATGCCTATTCCACAGCCATCGCCATCTGACTTAAAATTATCATTTAATTATTTAGTTCATGAGTTTGATGCCTCTGATTTTATGGCGTATGAACTTCAATTTGATAATGATACTACTTGGCACAGTGATTGGGCTTTGTCCGTAGATACGTCTTTCGAATATTCAGCCTATTTGTCATCAAACACCGATGATCAATGGGTTAATTATGTGATAGATTTACCTGATACTATTTCGTATTTGAGATTTAGAATCGGTGCTAAGCAAAATGGTGGTAATGATTGGGCAGGTTTAGACGACATTATGTTATTTTACGATGAAGGTGACTTTGTTGCTCCATCGGTTCAAAACAGTTCAATTGTTGACGATCAAACAATATTGTTAAACTTTGATGAAACGATTCAAAGTGCTACTGTGAGCGTTGAGGGCTACTCAATCGACAGTACTTATATCAGTTCTACGGGAGATCAATTAGTTGTTGTTTTGACAAGTCCTCTTGTGGATGGTGATATTTTTAATGTTGAAGTTATTGAAGCTACTGATTTAGCTGGTAATGTAGATTCAAACTCTCTGGTAGAGGGCTTAGTTCATAACGATTTCGTTGGTCAATTAGTTATTACTGAAATTAACTACAATGATCCTGGTACTTATGATAATTTAGAGTATTTTGAAATTTACAATAATGGTTCAGAAACATATCCATTAGGTGGATTAGAATTTAATGATGGAGTGGCGTTAATCTTCCCTGAATTTGATCTTTTATCTGGAGAATATGTTGTGGTTGCAAAATCTGCTTTTTACTTTAACGATGCCTGTGGAGCCTTACCCAATGGTTGTGGGTTTCAAAGTTATTTTGGTTTTGCACCAGATTTTGAATTTGCCTCAGGAAGCTTAAGTAATGGTGGCGAAGAGCTACAATGTGTAAATACAACTGGAGAGGTTGTTATTTTTGTTGATTATGATGATAATAATGT
>CAXDOW010000038.1:0-17273 GCA_963991165.1 uncultured Flavobacteriales bacterium
AGGGCTTCTGACTGCTTTTCTTTTAAAGCAACATTATATATTCTATCATAATCGTCTTTCAAATTTGCCTCGTGTTCTTCTGTAACTTTATCAATATAAATAACACGACACGCTGTTCTTCCATCTAACGTGGAGAAAACGGTAGGTAGAGAATGGTCTCCTTGAGCCAAACCATCAATAGTCGATGAAATATCCACAGATAGTTCTTGCAATCCAAATGACGATGAGCCAGTTAATGGATTCACAATAACGCCACCATTATTTTTAGATTCATCTTCAGAATACGTTAAAGCTAATTGCTCAAAACTAAGTGTGTCTTTTTCCATTAAGCCGATAATACTATCTAGCTTTACCTTAGCTGTAGTAATGGACTGTGAACTAATTTTTGGTTTAATAAGTATGTGACGCACATTGAATTGCTCTCCTCTTCGTTTCACCATTTGTATAAGATGAAAACCGAATTTGGTTTCAACAATATTGGATAATTCACCCTCTTGAAGACGAAAAGCAGCCGATTCAAACTCCGGCACAAATTTCCCTTTTTTGACAAAACCTAAATCGCCACCTATACTGGCTGAACCATCGTCAGAATAAAGGGATGCTAAAAACGCAAAGTCTTCACCATCTTGAATTCTCTGCTTAAACTCATTTAGCTTTTTAGTAATTCGTTGCCTCTCCTGCTCATCGACCTTTGGAAATACTATTAACTGAGACAATTGAATTTCTTCCTCAAATACTGGTAAGCTATCTTTAGGAATTTTATTGTAAAAATTATGAACGTCTTGTGGAGTAATAGAAATATCTGAGATGACTTTTCCTTCCATTCGCTGAGCTAACATTTGCTCTTTTATTAAAGATGCAAATTCGTTTCGAATTTCACTAATGGATTTATCAAAATAATTTTCAACTTTTTGTTCAGACCCCAACTCACTCACAAAATAGTCAATACGTTGGTTAATGGTGTTGTTTACTTCTTCCTCTGTAACTTCTAAACTATCAACTTCAGCATGATGCGACAACAGTTTTTGAAGAATTAACTCATTGATAATTTGACATTTTGTATCTTCAGAAAAATTAGTGCTTTGTTGCTTAAGTTGAAGGTATTGGGTTTCAATTGACGATTTTAGTATTACCTTGTCACCAATTACAGCAACTATCCCTTCAACAACTTGTTGAGCACCTATTGATTGAGCAAATGCACAAAATAGAATTATTATGACACTACTCTTTCTCATAACTGATTGAGTTTTTGGATAAAGCGGTTTGGTAAAGATCGTTTTCCACATTTTTTAAAAAATCTATTTTTCGTTTGTTGATAATAATGGTTCGAATTTGATGCTGTATCATACTCAATGGTGAAACGTTTCCTTTTTGTCTATATTTTTTAATAAAAATAAAATAATGAAAATTGTTGTCGGAAAATTCCAATGATTTTCCTTGGTATAATTTATGACTATCTATCGATATATCTGACGGCAAACTTAAAAAAACATCACTCATATATTGCCAATTATCTTGTAAAAAATAGTCTTGAGCAAATTGATAACAATAATCCTCTAAACTGACCTTACTTTCTTCATCCGTTTTAGTATGTAATGATCTCAACTTCCACAGATAGGGAACTTCTTTCTTTAGCTTTATATAATTTAAAGAAACAATATCCTCATTCAAAAGAAAATTGCTTTTATTTTTTTCATAATACTGTTGTACTTCCTGCTGACTCACTACAGTATCTAACTTTTGCTGAACTAATTCTTTTTGATAGGCATGAATTAGTAAAGCGTTTTCATAACTGACTACTTGAGTTTTTACATCTTGCTGTGCTAGAGATAGGTTTAACTTCGCTTGGTGCAATAAAAGCTGTTCTTTGACCCAGTTTTCTCGAATAGCATGAACAAAATTTATACTATCGTGTTTTTCTAAATTGGGAGGTATCAAGTGCTTTATATCTCCGTAAGTAAGGGTGCTATTATGGCAACGAGCAACAAACGTATCGGATGTTGAATCAAAAAAATAACAGGAAAAGAGACTTGAAATAAATAAAAATAATAATGTCTCTTTTCCCATTTTAGTTTGTGCTAGTCTTCTATGATAGAATAGAGTACTTTTTTGTTGATTTTAGCGGGGTATTTTTTCTCCAATTCATTAGTCCACTTTTGCTCTAGAAAGTTTTGGTAATTAGTGATGACCTCACCTCTTGCTTCTTCATAAGTTTTTAAGCCTCCAGAGGTTAAATTTTGAACATCTGAGAAAAAGATACTACCATCTAGATTTTGTTCATTTTCAGTCAACCCTTTAAACCAATGATTATCGACTGATTCACTATCGCCTTTTGAAACTATTTTGTTTGAAATTTTTAAACGTTTGGCATCATAACGATTAACTAATCTAAGAATGCGGTCGTCGCTTAAATAGAATTCTCCTTTTCCAAACTCTAAGTAGGAAAATTCTTCGGCAGTCAGAACACTCGAATTATAACGATTATTTATCAATGTCCTTACTCGATTGGCTGTTGCCTCATCCCTAGACGTGTAAACCTTAGTTTCAGCACGTTCATTCCATGTATATTTTTCTTTTGTAAGATTGTAGTAATTTATTAAGCCTAATGAATCATTGATAGCTTTGGACCATACTTTTTCGTCCATTAAGTTGAATAGTAAAATACCATCGTGATATTCATTCATTAAAGCTCTAAATTCTGGGTACTTGTTTTCTAATTGAGAATCTTCATAATCCAAACAACTTTTGTTAACCCACTCTTGATATCGCTTTCGAACGGTAGGGCAAGTATTAGCTGAATCTGCGTTTATTTTATTTTTGACTAAATAATCTGCAAAATCGTCTTGAGTGTAGGCAATACCGTCCAAAATAAACATGGTTTTACCATCTGTCTTGTAGCTTGAACGATCCCATTTTTTATAATCTATTTGACAAAATGGATCCAATAATGATCCCGAATTTTCTGTATTGAGTGTCAATGAATTTAATCTAGAAACATAAAAGTCGTTACTATTATTTCGTGATTTAAGGTTTGCAAAATCAGTTAAATTATAGTCCTTTTTTATTTTCTTAATCAACGATTCAACACCCCTGTTTGAACGAGCATCACGTTTAATATTTCTCTTAATTTTTTGTTCAGAATCTTCAAAACTAGGGATGTCTCTTTTATCGAGTAATTTGATAAGGTGCCATCCATACATTGTTTTGACGGGCTTTGATATCTCTCCGATATCCTTTAATTCAAAGGCCGCGTCTTCAAACTCTGATACCATTTGTCCAGTTCCAAACCATGGTAGTTCACCATTGTTTTTAGCTGAGCCCTTGTCATCAGAAAACTTAGTCATTTCCTCAAAGGATGTACCGCTTTCGAGTGACTCTAACAACTGTTGTAGTTTTTCTTTATTTGATTCTTTATCTTTTGGTGTAGCATCATCTCGTTCTTCTATCATGATGTGTGCTACTTTTACTTCGCCTCTGTTCGGTCGCTTGTCGTTTACTTTTAAAATATGGTAACCAAACTGCGTTCTAAATGGCTCAGATATTTGACCAACAGGAGTATTAAAAGCCCTTGTTTCAAAAGGATAAACCATTCTAAAAGCCGAAAAATATCCTAGATTTCCGCCATTGGCCTTGGCAGATGGGTCGTTTGAATATTCTTTAGCCGTTTCTGAGAAGCTGACACCATTAAGAATTCGTTTACGTAAATCGTTAATAGTATTGTATGCTTTCAAAGTATCTTCATCGCTAGCATTAGCATCTAATGATATTAAAATATGACTGGCTTTCACTTCGTACTTCATTCTCTCATAGGCCTCTTCAACGAGTTCGTCTTCAGCCGATTGATCCGTCAAATAAGGTCTGGACAACTGTTTTCTATATCCAGCTAATTCAGTTTTAAAAGAAGCAGAAGTATCTAATTTATTTTCTTTAGCATACAGGACTTTTCTTTTGAAATCGATAAATAAATCTGCATACTCGTCTAGATATTGTTGATCAATATTTTGATTTGTGTTGTTTTTTCTCAAGATAGTTTCAAACTCTTGAAGGGGAACCTTTTCAGTACCAACAGTCATAACGACTTTATCATCCGAACCGTTATTTTCAGTAAAATAATTTAAAGCCTTGCTTTCAAAAACAATGAACAACATGGCAATCAATATTAAAATTCTATTCATTTTTCAAAGTATTAAGTTAATTATTATCTATTTTATCTACTGTAATTAGGAGCTTCTTTAGTAATACTTACGTTGTGTGGATGACTTTCGGTCATTCCCGCAGACGTAATTCGTATGAATTTTGCTTGGGCTAATTTAGAAATTTTATTGGCACCACAATATCCCATACCAGCTTTTAATCCGCCAATGAGTTGATGTATCACTTCATTGAGACTTCCCCTAAAGGCAACGCGTCCTACGATTCCTTCAGGCACGAGTTTTTTGGCATTTTCTTGTTCCGATTGAAAATAACGGTCTTTTGAACCTGCTTTCATTGCTTCTACAGAGCCCATGCCTCTATAGGTTTTGAATTTTCTACCTTCGAATATAACCGTTTCACCAGGTGCTTCTTCAACACCAGCAAAAACGGAACCTAGCATCACAGAATGTGCTCCTGCTACTAGCGCTTTGACGATATCGCCAGAATAACGAACGCCACCATCGGCGATGATTGGAACATTGCTTCCTCTGAGTGCTTCAGAGACTTCCATAATGGCAGAAAGTTGTGGCACGCCAACTCCGGCGATAATTCTAGTAGTACAAATAGAACCAGGCCCAATTCCAACTTTTACACCATCAACACCAGCTTTCAAAAGTGCTTCAGCGGCCTTACCAGTGGCAATGTTTCCAGCAATAATATCTGTATCAAATTCCGATTTGAGATGCTTTACAGTATCAATGACTCCCTTACTGTGACCGTGGGCGGTATCTACAATAATGGCATCGACACCCGCATCAACTAGAGCACGAACACGCTCAGACACATCGATAGTGACTCCTACGGCAGCAGCTACTCGTAATCGTCCGAACTGATCTTTACATGAGTTGGGGCGTATTTTGTTTTTCATTATGTCCTTGTAGGTAATGAGGCCGAGTAAATGATCGCTTTTATCAACTACAGGTAATTTCTCTATTTTATTGGTTTGTAAAATATCTTCTGCGTTTTCCAAATCAGTCAGTTGAGTTGTGACTAACTGTTCTTTACTAGTCATTACCTCTGAAATCATTTTGTCAAAGTTTTTTTCGAATCTTAAATCCCTGTTGGTGACAATACCAACTAGCTCTCCATTTCCTTCCACAACAGGAATTCCTCCAATCTTGTTTTCCTTCATTATGGTTAAAGCGTCACTGACGTTGGAATGAAGAGGTAAGGTAATGGGGTCAAGAATCATTCCACTTTCTGATCGTTTTACTTTTCTAACTTCAAAGGCCTGCTTTTCAATAGACATATTCTTGTGAAGAACGCCTATACCACCCTCTTGAGCTATGGCGATAGCCATTTTTGCTTCTGTAACGGTATCCATAGCCGCAGACACTATTGGAACGTTCAAGCGGATGTTTCTAGAAAATGGAGTGGATACATTGACTTGATGGGGTAGAATATCAGAATAATCGGGCAGCAAAAGGACATCATCATAAGTAAGTCCTTCACCAATTATTTTATGTATGTCCCCCATGTTTTGATTTTTCAAGATGCAAAAGTACTAAATTCTATCTTAAATATTAGATTTTTAGATGCTTATCTAATCAACATTAAGTTACCGGTTACTCGAACGCTTTCATTATCAGAATAATTAATAACAACTTCATAAATATAAATCCCTTCGGGTAAAAGTGAATTATTATAAGTGCCATCCCAGCCCATCTGAAGATTATTGGAATCGACTATTTTTTGCCCCCATCGATTGAATATTCGGGCTTTGAAAGATGTGACTGAATTGGGCTTATAAACGATTACTTTCCATTTGTCATTTTTTGTGTCATTATTTGGAGAAAATGAATTAGGAATGTGATATAATGGTACTTTTGACAAACAAACTTCATTAGACAATACGGTATCTTTAAGACCAAAAGAATTGATATTTTGTTCAATAGCTTTTAAATAAAAACATACTTTTCCATAATCCTCAACTGTAGATGCTTCTTCGTTGGTGTTAGGATCAACATAATCTATAAAAAAGTGTGTATCGTTAACCATTTTCCATAACTCTAGCTGAGAGGGTTCAAGAAAAAAGTCATAACTCCCAATCGAAAGAGAAAACTTATTAGGGCTAATTTCTAAGGGTATTAGTTGTAAGTTTCTTGCTTCAGCAGTATCCGAAATAGTTTCAAATTTTGGCAGATGGTATTCTCTACCACAAATATCAACTGGTCGAGCGGTGTAGTAGTATTCGTTCATTTGGGGTAATACTAGAGGGTCTTTTAAAAGATACTCATTACCATTGGGTTTTGCTTTTCCTACAAAAAACTGAAATCCTTTGGACGTATATGAGCGATAAATATTCATGTTATCAATATCCGAAGAATTGCTAACAGCACTGACTTCAATGGTGTTTTCTTCAAGAACACTTACTCTATTGACGTAACAAAAAGTTGGTAAATCTACAGTGGTCGTGTATATATTTTTTTTGCACGAATTTGAGCGATAAATGGAGTTGCTAAGTGCTTCTACCCAAATAATGTAACTACTAGAATAGTCGACAGGATAAAAATAGCTAGTATCTAATAAACTAATTGGTACGGAATCTACTGAAAGTAGTGTGCCATTTTGAATATCCCTTTTTTGAATTTTTAACTGATAGCTATTAATCCCTACCATGTTTTCATAGCTATTCCATGAAATAAATACAGCCGAATCGCAATTTGAATAATCATAATTCAATAACATGCTAGAGTGAGCATCACTTCGAATGCTATTATTTCCCATGGCATCAAAAGCAACGACGCTGTAGGTTTCTATCTTAGATTGAGTATTGGCATTGCTAGTTAAATAGGTCGTATTTGAAATCCCTTGAACGGTATCTAAAGGAATCCATAGGCCAGAGATATCTTGAAAATAAATGATGTAGCCAACAACTTGATTTGAACTATTGACCCAATTGATTTCCACCTGCTGGTTTGGCTCTACCACACTGATATGCGTAATCAAAGGGGGATTGGGGTCTTGACCATAAATATTACTGGCAATAAGCATTACTACAAACAACAGTTGTCGAAATATGGTTTTAGAAAGATGCATCTGTATTTTCTATAACTCTATTTGAGTCAATTTATTTTTTACTGCTTCAAATTCAGAAATAATTTCTTTTACCACATCAGCAGCGGGCATTATAACATCAATTTGAGAGGATACTTGGCCCACTTCTAATTCACCTTCATCCAATTCACCCAAAAACATACCTTTCTTAGCACGTCCCCTACCTAATAAAGATACTAATTCTTCCCTTGACGCCCCTTTTTCGTAAGCCGCTATAATTTGTTGATAAAAGTTATTTTTTAATAAGCGTACTGGTGTTATTTCTTTAAGCATCAATTGTGTATCTCCTTCTTTAGAACGCAAAATATATTCTTTGAAATGTTGATGTGCCGAAGACTCTGGTGTGGCAATAAATCGGCTTCCAATTTGAACACCATCTGCACCCAAAGCCATAGCTGCTAGCATAGCTCTTCCCGAAGCTATTCCACCTGCTGCAATGATTGGTACATCGACTGCTTTACGAATAGATGGAATTAAACACATGGTAGTCGTTTCTTCTTTACCGTTATGACCACCTGCTTCAAAACCCTCAGCAACAATAGCATCGACACCAGCACTCACTGCTTTTTGTGCAAAGGTTTCATTACTTATCACATGGACTACTGTCAGACCATTTTCCTTGAAAAGAGCTGTCCATTTAGCTGGGTTTCCAGCCGAAGTAAATACAATTTTGACCTGTTCTTCTAAAAGAATATGTATGTGATCATCAATTTGAGGATATAGCAAGGGTAAATTTACTGCGAAAGCGTGGTCAGTATGTGCTTTACATTCACGAATATGCTCTCGCAAAACATCTGGATACATTGAACCAGAACCGATAATTCCAAGACCGCCAGCGTTGCTCACTGCCGAAGCCAATTTCCAGCCACTACACCAAATCATTCCAGCTTGAACTAGGGGGTATTTTATATTAAATAATTGAGTGATTTTATTGTTCATTGACTATCTTTGTTCTTTCATTAAAACGCAACGAAATTAGATAATTTTTAGTAATGATAAGAGATAACGATATTTTTAGTTTAATTGAGGAAGAAAAAAAACGTCAAACTCACGGAATAGAACTTATTGCTTCAGAAAATTTTGTAAGTGATCAAGTCATGAAAGCCATGGGTTCTGAACTTACCAATAAATATGCTGAAGGATTTCCCGGCAAGCGATACTACGGAGGATGCGAGGTAGTTGATAAAGTGGAACAACTAGCCATTGATAGGGTTAAACAATTATTTGGAGTAGAATATGCCAATGTCCAACCCCACTCTGGCTCACAAGCCAATGCCGCCGTATTTTTAGCTGTTTTAAAGCCCGGTGACAAGATATTAGGATTTAATCTTGCTCATGGCGGTCATCTAACACATGGTTCACCAGTCAATTTTTCGGGTAAGATTTATAGTCCATCATTTTATTCAGTCAAAGAAGAAGACGGTTTAATAGATTATGATGCCGCTGAAAAAACAGCTTTAGAGGAAAAACCACAACTAATAATCTGTGGTGCATCGGCCTATTCTAGAGATATCGACTATAAAAGATTTAGAGAAATTGCAGATAAAGTAGGCGCACTATTACTAGCCGATATATCACACCCCTCTGGGCTAATTGCAGCTAAACACCTAAATGACCCTGCACCCTACTGTCATATTCTTACTACTACTACTCACAAAACACTAAGAGGACCAAGAGGAGGACTGATAATGATGGGTAAAGATTTTGAAAATCCTTGGGGCTTAAAAACACCAAAAGGGACTATCAAAAAAATGTCATCTTTGTTAGATTCGGCTGTATTTCCAGGAACACAAGGCGGACCTCTTGAGCATATCATCGCCGCCAAAGCCGTTGCTTTTGGTGAAGCTCTCCAACCTGAATTTAAAGAGTACAGCATGCAAGTCATCAAAAATGCTAAAACCATGGCTCAGTGTTTTGTAGATAAAGGGTATAAAGTTATTTCTGGAGGTACCGAAAATCACTGCATGTTACTAGACCTGAGATCCAAAGGTATAACTGGGAAAGAAGCCGAAAATACTCTAGTAAAAGCCGATATAACGGTCAACAAAAACATGGTTCCATTTGACGACAAATCACCCTTCGTTACCTCAGGTATGCGTGTTGGCACTCCTGCCATAACCACACGTGGAATAAAAGAAGATACTATTCCACAAATTGTCGATTTGATAGATGAAGTTCTAATGAATATTGATAATGAAGAAGTGATTCAAAATGTACGTCTCGAAGTCAATGATTTGATGGGACAGTTTCCTCTATTTGCTTACTAAATGAAGGACTTCGAAACCCATTTACAAAAGAATCTACAGTCGTGGGAGGAAAGAACGCCCGTTCATTTACGTTCCAAGTTTTACAATAACGACTTGTTCTTGGAAACTAAAAATTCATTGAATAACATTGAAATTCAATCATTAGGTAATGTTACCAACCAATCATTACTTCATTTGCAATGCCATTTTGGTCAGGACACTTTATCGTGGGCTCAACTAGGTGCAGAAGTAACTGGCATTGATTTTTCACCTTCAGCTATTGTGGCTGCCAACGAACTAGCCAAGCAAACTCAATTGGTAGCCTCCTTCGTGCAATCTAACGTATTGGAACTGGATTTGAAAAAGGAATATGATATTATTTTCACCTCGTATGGGGTTTTAGGGTGGCTTCCTGACTTGAATCAATGGGGTAAAGTAATTTCCAAACACCTCAAAAAGGGAGGCACTTTTTTATTAGTCGAATTTCATCCACTCATTGATTTGTTGGATGCAGAAACACAACATGGTTATTTCTTTGACAAACACACTAAGATAGAAAAAGAGCAAGGCAGTTACACAGATGGCGGTAAGGACATGAATACCGAATATTATTGGTGGAGTCATTCCCTAACTGAAATTTTCAAAAGCTTAGAATCTAATGGTTTAAAACTGCAATTGTTTGAAGAATTTGACTACAGCCCATACCATTTGGATGGCATGATAGAACGCGAACCTAACAAGTATGTTCTTGAAAAAAGAGTCCAGCAATCCCTTCCCTATGTGTATGCTTTAAAAGCAACAAAAAAATAAAAAGCAAATCTTCACTGAATGCCTTGGTTATGATTCCTGGAGACTCAAATGAAAAATTGCTTTTTGTAGCGTGGGGGAGATTTGAACTCCCGACCTCTGGGTTATGAATCCAACGCTCTAACCAACTGAGCTACCACGCCAATTTAGGTCGGCAAATATACTATTTTTGGTTAATTTAAAACTTCTTATTTTTTTTAAAATCGGCCGTGTTCTTCTAAGAGATTGGTCTTTCTTTTGATTGTTCGCAACACGATAGCTAAAACAGAACTGGCCACTAGACAAATTGTCAATCCTTTGGAAAGAAACAGGGTATCAAAATGAAGGTAAACACGAATCAAATGAACGTACGAAAAACCAATGACCGTGGCCAATACACCTGAATATTCCCTTCTCAAAACGCTGATAAGTGAAAATGGAATAGCACTTTTTTGATAGTTTTTAAACGAAGGAATAAAAGCAGGAAGCTGATTGGCCCATGCTACATATGTAGCACCAAATTTCTTTTCAAGAAATCGCTCCTCAGCAAACATAATACGTTCATAATATATCCAAAACAAAAGACTCACAACAAGTACAAACATCAGATTAAATGTAAAAAGGACAATCCCTATCCACATTAAATAATTTCCCAAGTAAAGGGGGTGTCTGACTAGAGAGTAAATTCCCGTAAAATTTAATTCATCAGCAAGTTGTTCTTTAGTATTTCGTCCCGATGTTCCTTTTGGAGTCGTTCCAATGGTGTAGGCACGAATCAAAAAACCTATTAGAGATAAAACAATAGAAATAAAAGTAAAAACGAATTCCCACTCATTAGAAAATTCAGCAGTCACATAGACAAATGGAATTGCCAAAATAAAGAGGACAATAGGAAATTGCCCTCTGTACTTAAACAAAAAATTACCTTGATTCTCTAATTCTTTTAGAAGAGCCACTAGTTAATAGAAAGTAATTCTACTTCAAAAATTAATGTTTCATTAGGTCCAATGGAACCTCCTGCTCCTCGCTCTCCGTAAGCCAAATCTGAAGGTATAAAGAGTTTATATTTAGAACCGACTGGCATCAACTGAAGAGCTTCAACCCAACCAGCAATGACACCGTTGACAGGAAAAGTAGCAGGTTCACCTCTATCTACTGAACTGTCGAAAACAGTGCCATCGATTAATGTACCATGGTAATGTACAGTTACCTCATCAGTAGCTTTTGGTGTAGCACCTTGACCATCTACCATAACTACATATTGTAATCCCGAGTTGGTAGTGATTACGCCTTCTTTCTGTGCATTTTCTTCCAAAAACGACTGTCCTTTTTCAATGGCTTGCTGACTTTTTCGCTCACTCATTTGGGTAAAATATTGCTGAATAATGGCATTTGCATCGTCTTCCGAAATTTTAACTTCATTTTCAGTAAAAACAGCATCGAAGGCATTGGCAAGAATATTGGAATTGATGTCTTCAAATCCACTCGACTTTAAGTTATTAGCTACACTAACTCCCAAACTGTAGCTGACTGAGTCCATTTGATTGGTAAGTTCCATGTTGGTGTTTTGCACATTGGTGCATGCCACAAAAGTACTAGCAAGTGCTAGTATCATTACATTCTTTTTCATTGTTGTTTGTCTTTAATTGTTAAATAATTGGTTACTACGTTGCAAAATGTTTCAATAGCTTCGTTCATATTATTAAATGCTCCTCCAGAGGCATTTATATGTCCTCCCCCACCAAAATGGTCTTTAGCTAATTGATTGACTGCCACATTTCCCTTAGAACGAAATGAAATTTTAATTATTCCATCTCTTTCAACAAAAAATGCCGCTAATTTAATTCCTTGTATAGATAATGCATAATTGACTATGCCCTCAGTATCTCCTTTCTGAAAATTGAAGCGGTTTAGTTCGTTTTTGTCTAAACTTATATAAGCTACTCCGATTTCGTTAAGGACTACCAGTTTTTCACTCAAGCAATATCCCAATAAATGAATTCTACTGACGGAGTTATTATCATGAATGTTATCATAGACCCAATCGTTTCTAGCTCCCTTTTTCAGCAAATCGCTTACGATATGATGGGTTTTGGAAGTCACAGAATTAAATCTAAAGCTACCACTGTCGGTCATAATTCCAGCGTATATACATTCCGCAATATCTCGATCTATTAATTCAATATCGTCAAAAAGTTCTAGAAACTCATAAATCAATTGGGCTGTAGAGCAAGCGGTAGAATCAGTAAAATTAAAATCAAAAGTATCGGGATCTTGATGATGATCAATAACCACTTTCAGTGCCTTAGATAGGCGAACTATGGGTTCAAATGTATCTATTCGGGAAAGGGTGTTAAAATCTAAACAGAATATAAGTTCCGCTTCCATAGTCACTTGCGTTGCTTTAGACTCATGACTATCAAATTCTAAGACCGTGTTGTCTCCACTCATCCATTTCAAATTAGTTGGATAAGCATTGGGTGTAATGACCTGAACTTCATGTCCTTTTTTTAGAAGGTAATTGTACAGAGCTAAGGAAGAACCCATAGCATCGCCGTCAGGCCCCTTGTGAGTGGTAATAACTATTTTTCTTGCTTGAGATAAAAAATCCGTTAATCGCGCTAATTCTGTTGGTATCATTGGGTTGCTAAAATAAGAATAATTGTGAGTGAATTTCGAAAAGGATTTTTTAAATTCGCGCAAAATTATATTATATCAAAACAATGGCAAATAACAGAACGTTTACAATGATAAAACCAGAGGCCGTAGAAAAGGGTCATATTGGGGCAATTTTAGAAAAAATAAATGCTGCGGGCTTTCGTATCGTTGCTTTGAAAAAAACACGCTTGTCGGCCGAGTCTGCGGGTTCATTTTATGAAGTACATAAAGAACGTCCTTTTTATGGTGATCTTGTTGATTACATGAGCTCAGGGCCTATTGTGGCCGCTATTCTTGAAAAGGAGAATGCTGTATCCGACTTTAGAATTTTAATTGGTGCTACAGACCCGAGTGAAGCCGCCGATGGAACAATTAGAAAATTGTTTGCTGAAAGTAAAGCTAAAAATGCAGTTCACGGCTCCGATTCAGATGAAAATGCGGATCTAGAAGGTCGTTTTTTCTTTTCTGAAGACGAACAGTTCTAGTTCAACCAATCGTGTTTTTTCTATCATTTTAGAATGATGTCGTTGATGACTACTTTTCCTACAGCATCATTCAGTTGATTGACAATATCTGTTTTTCTGTACGATAGTTCTTGCCTCAAGACAGATGATTTTAGTCGTATGTGCAACACTCTATTTTGAATAAATAACTCGTTAGTGTATTTACCAAATGTGGCTCCCATTAGCTTATCCCACTGGGTTATAATTTGAACTTCGTCTAATTTTTGTTGCCAACCGCTTTCTTTGAGAAAGTCAGAAATAACTTCTCCTAGAGATTGCTCATTACTCCTCCTTTTCAATGTTTCCGTCTTTTAAGTGAAATAGTTTAAACTCTGCATGTATTTTTTCAAACACTTGTTTAGTTCGTTCTGGGTGTGTATCCGTTACAAAGAGCTGACCAAAATGATGTTTATGCATTAAAGCCATTAAATGCTGTACTCTGTGCTGATCCAACTTATCAAAAATATCGTCTAACAAAAGTAAGGGCTTGAATCCTAATGTTTTTTTCATAAAATCAAATTGAGCTAATTTCAAAGCCAATAAATAGGTTTTTTGTTGACCTTGCGATCCTACTCGTTTTACGAGTTGTCCCTGAAAACTAAACTCTAAATCGTCTTTGTGAATACCAAAGGTACTAAATTGCATGGCAAAATCTTTATCTTGATTTTGAAGGCTTCCCTCCAGGTAGTTAGCTTTGGTTAATTGAGACACATACGAAATAGACATGGACTCGTCTTTTCCCGAAATTGTGGTGTAATAATCTAAAAAAATGGACACCAGCTCATTTACAAATTCCTGTCGCTTTTCATGTAGTGATTGGGCTAAGGGTGCGATTTGATCATCATACAATTGTAGTCCATTCGAGTCTCTTCTGTTTTGTTTCAACAAGGCATTTCGTTGAGCCAATAGCTTGTTATATTGTATGAGATTTTGTAGATAGATTTTGTCAAATTGTGAAATGACACTGTCCATATATTTTCGCCTCACATCACTACCAGAAAGCAACAATTCGCTATCAGTCGGCGACACCATTACCAGAGGAAACAATCCAATATGTTCAGCAAGTTTTTCGTACACTTTTTTATTTCTTCTAAACACTTTTTTTGCCCCTCTCTTTACAGCACACTGGATATAATCTTCTTTTTCATCATTGACAAAAACACCGCCAACAGTCATGAACGGCTGTTGATAAGTAATATTCAACTGATCTTGTTTGGTAAAAAAGCTCTTTGTTAACGACAAATAATGAATGGCATCTAACACATTAGTTTTACCAGAACCATTGTTTCCAACAAAGCAATTGATGCTTGGATGAAATATCATTTTACTTTCTAAATGATTTTTAAAATTTAAAACGGATAGTTCTTGTAAATACATAATGCTGTAAATATATATACTAAATTATCTTTTTTTGAGATAATGATCAGTTTTTATTTCAGTTTTTCAAATGGAAAAAAAAGTTATTTTTGTGGCTCAAATATTCCAAAAATGGCTAAAAAAAAGGGAAACAAAACGGAAGAACAATTTGCAGCAGTAGAACAAACACTGACCAATACTGAACAATGGGTAGAAAATAACCAAAAACGACTCTCAACTATTGTATTTGGTATTGTAGGTGTAATTGCCTTGTATTTAGCGTTTGATAAATTTTATATCGATCCAAAAAATGAAGAAGCACAAACCGAGCTTTTTCAAGCTGTTGGTTATTTTGAAACCGACTCATTTAGTTTAGCTCTAAATGGAGTTAACGATAATTTAGGGTTTCTTGATATTGTTGACGATTATGGCTCAACTGGTGCTGGAAATTTGGCTAACTACTATGCTGGTATTAGCTACCTTCGTCTAGGAGATAATGAATCGGCTATTGAATATCTTTCAAATTTTTCAGGAAAAGATGAAATAGTATCCTCAATCTGTTATGGAAGTATGGGTGATGCCTATATGAATTTAGATGAAGTAGATGAAGCTATCAACTATTGGCTAAAAGCATCCTTCAATAGTAAAAATCAATTTACTAGTCCTATCTATTTATTGAGAGCGGCTCAAGCACTTGAACAAGATGGTAAATACAAAAAAGCAACCGAATATTATCAGCTCATAAAATCGGAATACCCAAATTCTGACGAAGCAAGAGACATTGAAAAGTACATCCAACGCTCTTCACAAAAAGAGTAATTTTTCTACAAATGGCCACTAAGCCCCATCAGCTTTCAGATTACGACCTTAAAGATATCCCATCTGCAAAAAATATGAAATTTGGTTTGGTTGTTGCTCAATGGAACCAAGAAATAACCGATGCGCTTTTTAAAGGAGCTGTCAGCACCTTGCTCAATTGTGGTTGTCCAGAAACCCATATTGTTAGAAAAAATGTACCTGGAAGCTTTGAATTACCCTTTGGAGCGCAGTTGTTTCTCAACTCAACCAATGTCGATGCTGTTATTTGTATAGGAAGTGTCATTCAAGGAGAAACTAAGCATTTTGATTTTGTGTGTCAAACTACTGCTGATGGCATAAAAGATGTTTCTCTGAAATATAATAAGCCCGTTATTTTTGGTGTGTTAACTGACAACACCTTCGAACAAGCGAAGGCAAGATCGGGAGGAAAACTCGGTAACAAAGGAGTGGAAGCAGCTATAAGTGCCATTAAAATGGTTCACTTAAAAAATAGCATGGCATAAAAAAACCCCTTAAAAAAGGGGTCTTAGCGGAGAGAGAGGGATTCGAACCCCCGGTACATTGCTGTACAATGGTTTTCAAGACCACCGCATTCGACCACTCTGCCATCTCTCCTGCGGAGGGCAAAAGTAAAATATTTTTTAGTTTTTTACACAACGAACCCTCAAAAATTAGTGTTTATATTTTTGTAACTTAGCTCGAAGCTTAATCAATATTTATCCTAATATGTTACAATCGCTTGAAAAACATCTTTTTTACACCTTTCTGTTTTCCATATTTTGTAACATAGGGTACTCACAAAATATAGAAGCTCAGTTTGATTTTGCTCAATTTCAAAACCAAAAAAGTACCTTTATCGAAACCTACATTTCTATAAACGCTAAAAGCGTACATTTTACCCAAAATGAAAATAATAACTTTCAAGCATCCGTTCTTATTAACATGGTATTTTCATCACAAGACACCATCTATTTAGCTGACAAGTATTTGTTAAGTAGTCCCGAACTAATAGATACATCGGATATTGATTTTGTATTTATCGATCAACAACGCTACTTTTTAGAAGATGGTATCTATACCCTTTCAATAGATATTGGAAATCCTCAAATGACATCTAATAAAATTTCGCACCAAGAAATAATACGAATTAAAAAGAAAGATGGATTCTCCGATATTCAATTTATTGAAAGTTATTCCGAGTCTTCAGAAAACAATATTCTATCAAAATCTGGCTTCGACTTAGTACCATTTATCTCTAATTTCTACAATGAAAACAATGATACACTTCGTTTTTACTTTGAATATTACAACACTACCGAGCAAAGTCTTTTACTCCAGACAAAAATAATATCCCATTCTACCAACCAACTAGTAAATAATTTAGCTTTTAGCAAAAAAACAAAAGAAAAACGAACCCCAATATTGGGGAAAATGGCATTGAATCAATTGCCAACAGGAAGTTACTATTTGTATGTTACTGCATTAACTGTTACCAATGAACAAATTGACAGCACTCAAAAATTATTTTTCAAAATAAACGACAATTTTCTTCCCAAGGACACAGAATACCTAAATACTTTTGCCTCGACCATCACAAATAAAGATAGCTTGAAGTTATACATTGATTACCTTTATCCTATTCAAAGTACTAGTG
>CAXDOW010000039.1:0-16633 GCA_963991165.1 uncultured Flavobacteriales bacterium
TATTTTGAGCACTGGAAGACTCATGGCGATGACATGAGCAAGAACGACATAACCACCCTCATAGCCGTTTGACAAAGAGTTACTGCTATTATTTATAGTGAGTAGTTATGTGCAACTTTGACCAAATACTAAAAATGAATGGCTGAAATGTTTAAATATAAGTTCAACGATCTTTTTAATCCGACTTTAAAGGCATTACATAAATTAGGAGGTTCTGCCTCTATTTCAGAAATTGAGGACTTTGTTGTTGAATTACTCAACTTGACTGAAGATGAAATCAGCGACATTCATAGAGGAACAACAACCAAACTCAATTATAGATTGAGATGGGCAAGAAATTATCTTAAGAATTATGGACTTTTAGAAAATTCGGAAAGAGGAGTTTGGGCATTAACTCCCGAAGGACTAAAAACAGATGAAGTTGACCCAAAAGCTGTAGCTAGAAAGGTAAGAGAATTAAATAAGAAAAAGAGAAAAACAAAACAGTCGGAATCCAATGATATTGTAACTGATTCTGCTGATGAAACCGAAGAAAATGAAATCACTTGGAAAGAAGAGCTCTTAAATAAAATTAAAGCAATTTCTCCAGCTGGTTTTGAAAGACTTTGTCAAAGATTATTGCGAGAATTAGGATTTCAAAATGTAGAAGTGACAGGAAAACCGAATGATGGAGGAATAGACGGAAAAGGAATTTTAAGATTGGGAGGCATTTTATCTTTTCACGTAGTATTTCAAGCTAAAAGGTATAAAGAAACAGTAAGTCCAAGTGTAATTAGAGATTTCCGTGGTTCAATGAGTGCTAAAGTCGATAAAGGATTAGTGATAACAACGGGACGATTCACTAGAGAAGCCAGAAAAGAAGCTCAAAGAGATGGAGCATTGCCAATTGATTTGATTGACGGAGATGCACTAGCTGAAAAACTTAAAGAATTAAAAATGGGAATTCAAGTTGAGTTTGTCGAAAAAGTTAATGTGAATACAGATTGGTACGATAACATATAAAAAAGCAGCACACAACAATAGCTATAAGTAATTGCTTGTTCTCGCCTAATTCTGAAAATCCTCGCGGATTTCCAGCTTGGGGTGTACTTGCAAAGTTACGTGCTAAACCACGCAACTACTCATAGCCGAGACCGTTAAACACACATTTATTATACCGAATTGTTGATTTAGTATGCGTTTGAAAAACTAAGATTTCCGAAAATTTAATACTCCATATATAAAATCGATGTCTATTTTTATGTGCAGTTTCGGTGCTCAACGAAAAAATATGAAAAAACAAAACAACTTATGATACCCAAGTGGAAAACGCCTGGAACAATTACTCCGATTGGCAATAAAATAATTCTCTATTTAGCAGTAGCAGCTGTAGTGTGTAACTTGTATGCTTGTAACCTTTTCTCATGGGATTGTAGGACTGCTGGTCATGATGTACTTGTTAAAAATGCTACTAATGATACTTTAATGATTAGATTTCGAGAAAATGAAATTGCAAAGTTTTACCCTATCCACCCAAACAGTACTTTTGATTATGCAACTCTCAATGGATTGTGTGATGACGAAGACTTTGACCCTATTGAAACACTTTTTGAAAATGCAGAATTAATCTGTCAAGTCAAAATAAAAGACAGCTTAACAATTCAATGGACGCACGAGGGCTTTAATGAAGATTCTTCTAACGAACATCATTTTTTCAATTATTACTCTTGGCAAAAGGGCAATACTGACTCTGCCTACATATTTGACTATATTTTATTTGAAATAAAAGAAAGCGATTTTGGTCATATTGATGAATAAAAAAACATATGTGTGAAAAATTGTCAATAAATAAATTCTTTTGCTTGATTGTATTAAGCTTACTCTTTTCTAATCTCTCCTTTTCTCAAGGACACTTACTGCTTAAAAATGAAACAACAAATAAAAAACAAAACAACTTATGATACCCAAGTGGAAAACGCCTGGAACAATTACTCCGATTGGCAATAAAATAATTCTCTATTTAGCAGTAGCAGCTGTAGTGTGTAACTTGTATGCTTGTAACCTTTTCTCATGGGATTGTTATGGTCCAGAGATAGCTGTTAAGATTGAAAATCAAACACAAGATACACTTGAGATTTTAATTAATATTCATCGTTTCGACACCATCACACTACTGCCTAAAAGTTTACACTTAACCGTATTAGGTGTTGATATTTGTGGTGAAGAAGAAGACCCCGTAAGGGATGGCTTGTTTGCTGAGCAATTTCCTAGTATTGCTGCCGATACGGTTCGCTTATTCTTAAAAGATAGCTTACTGACTGAATGGCACGGTCCACCTCGGGAAATAGGGCTTGATAACAACCATTTTTTCAACTACTGTTCGTGGAAACACATTGATGAACCGGACACTAGCTTTTTCCGTGGTGGGGCATTAGTTTTTACTGTCAGCGAAAGCGATTTTGGTCATATTGATGAATAAAAAAACATATGTGTGAAAAATTGTCAATAAATAAATTCTTTTGCTTGATTGTATTAAGCTTACTCTTTTCTAATCTCTCCTTTTCTCAAGGACACTTACTGCTTAAAAATGAAAAGTTAGGTATAGAAAAGGTTATAAAAGAAAGAAAGCGTATCCGCCTTAAAACTACTAATGGCAAAAAAATCAAAGGTCGTTATACAATTCTCAATGATAGTACTATCTTTATCAAAAAAGACACCCTTGCATTATCCCAAATAGTGAAAATTAAACGTGACCCTTTAGCACTCACCTTTATTCATGGAGCATTCGCTTGCATAGGCAGTGGCCTTATTAGTGGTGGCCTTATTTTGTACCCTATAACAGGTGGAGCTGTTCAGGTTATCTATATTTACATAGTTCCTGGCGTAAGTTTTAGTGTCACTGGCCTTTTATCGCCTAATTTCTTAAAGGGTCACCATATAAATAAGCAATGGGGTTTTGAGCTCAATCCCAATCCCAACAAATAAAAAGCCATAGTCGTTTTTTGTATTGCATATTTATACCGACCTTTGTACCCTTTAATTTTAACTTATCATTTTATATGGAGATTTTTATATTCATTGTGGCCCACTGGTACTTATCGTTATTTGCTCAATCGTTTTTTCATCATCGTTACTCGGCACATCAGATGTTTACCATGCCAAAGTGGGTAGAAAAATTCTTTTTCATTTTTTCGTTTGTGGCACAGGGTTCGTCGTACATGAGTCCTAAAGTGTATGGCATCTTGCACCGACTTCACCACGAACATGCCGACAAAGAAGAGGATCCGCATTCGCCAAAATTTTCCAATAATTTCGTGGCACTAATGGTTAAAACCTATTACAAATTTGCCGATATACAAAGCGGTGCCACCAAAGTAAAAGAATCCATCACCAACAACCTTCCCGACTGGAAATGGTTTGATACCATGGCTGGTTCCTTTGTTGTTAAAATTTTGTGGGCATTAGTCTACGTTTGGTTCTACTACACCTTTGCAACCGCTTGGTGGATGTATTTATTCATTCCTGCCCACATTTTAATGGGGCCCATCCATGGAACCATCGTCAATTGGTTTGCTCACAAGTTTGGCTATACTAACTATAATGTTGAAGACACTTCTAAAAACCTCATGCCCTTTGATATTTTTATGCTAGGTGAAGGTTACCACAACAACCATCATGCTAGAGGAAGCATGGCTAATTTTGCCAGAAAATGGTATGAAATTGACCCCATTTACCCCATTATCAGAATTTTGGACTGGATTGGGTTGATTCGATTAAATCCAGTAGCAATAAAGAGTTAATCTTCACACCCTTCAGGGGCAATCTCTAACGTTTGTATTTCTAAAGTGTCGCCATTCATTCTTCCCATGATAATGGCCTGAATGGGTAATCCCATTTCGGGGACTAGCTCCGAATAGTATTCCTCCATTCCCCACAACTCCTCACCAACAAATTTGACGGGAACATTGGTACTGTCTTCAAAAAAATGCTGACCCTCTGACATGGTCCACCAACCCTCCATCTTCACAAAAGGAGGTGGTTCGTGTGAACAAGACAACAAAAAAACAGAAAGAAAAGTCGTTAAGATTATATGCCTCATACCACAAAAATACATATAATCTCTTATCTTGCAGAAAAAGTCATTGACTATGTCCAACCAAAAAAAACTATTTTTAATAGATGCCTTTGCCCTGATTTACCGATCATATTTTGCTTTTAGCAAAAACCCAAGAGTCAATTCTAAGGGCTTGGAAACCTCCGCCATTTTGGGCTTTACCAATAGTTTGGTAGAAGTCATAAAAAAAGAAAATCCGAGTCATATCGCCGTGGTTTTTGATACCCCTAAAGCTACCATTAGACATGAAGAATTTACCGAATATAAAGCCAATAGAGAAGCTATGCCTGAAGGCATCTCTTCTGCCCTTCCCTACATTGACCAATTGTTAGAAGCCTTCAATATTTCAAAATTATTTGCAGATGGCTATGAAGCTGATGATGTGATTGGCACCTTGGCCAAACAAGCTGAACAAAAGGGTTTCGTAACCTACATGATGACGCCAGACAAAGACTTTGCTCAATTAGTGAGCGAACATACATTGCTATACCGTCCGGGCAACAAATGGAAGCCCACCGAAGTATGGGGCGAAGAAGAAGTCAAGAAAAAATTTGAAATCACAGACGTCTCACAAGTCATTGACTTTTTGGGCATGATGGGCGATGCGGTGGATAACATCCCTGGACTTCCTGGAGTAGGCGAAAAAACCGCCAAAAAATTACTGGCTGAATTTGGAAATATGGAATCCCTGCTTGAACGCGCTGATGAAATCAAAGGCAAACTAGGGGAAAAAATTAGAGCCAACAAAGAAAAAGGCATACTTTCAAAACGTTTAGCCACCATTTTACTCGATGCTCCTATACATTTGGAAGAGGAAGACTTAGCACTTAAGCCATTCGATGCAGAAAAAGTACAATCGCTTTTCGAAGAATTAGAGTTTAGAACTCTGGCTAAGCGTATTCTTACCGTCTCATCAAATGAGACGCCAAAAGAAAATAAGCCAACCGAAAATACTCAAGTCGTACAAAGCCATGGGCAAATGGATTTATTTTCGGTTACAAACGAAGACCAGATTCCAGAATCGTCTTTTAAAACCATTGACGATTTCAACACAAACTATGTTTTGGTAGATAATGCTGAGAAAAGACACGATTTATTACAAAAGTTAATGCAAGAACATTGCGTATGTTTTGACACCGAAACAACGGGACTTGATCCAAGAACCGCTGAATTAATAGGTTTGTCATTTTGTTTTGAAAAGAATACCGCGTTTTACATCCCAGTTGGTGAAGGAGAAGAAAAAATCATCTTAGAGGAATTTAAGCCATTTTTTGGAAGTACTCACATTGAAAAGGTCGCTCAGAATTTGAAATACGATTACAAGGTACTTAGCAAATATGGACTGTCTGTTTCACCTCCCTATTTTGACACCATGTTGGCACACTACCTTATGGAGCCCGACCAGCGGCATAATATGGACGTCTTAGCCCAAAATTACCTCAACTACACGCCCATTAGTATAGAAACATTAATTGGTAAAAAAGGAAAAAATCAACTCAGTATGCGTCAAGCGCCAGTTGACAAAGTCTGTGAGTACGCTTGCGAAGATGCTGACATTACCTTTCAGCTAAAAGTGATTTTTGAAAACGAACTAAAAAATGATAACAGCTGGTCAGTACTTCAAGACATTGAGTTTCCGCTTATTCCTATTCTTTCCATAATGGAGTTGGAAGGCATAAAGATTGATGTGGATGCCTTAGCCGACTTTTCTCAAAAACTGGAAGGCCGAATTGTGACTCTTAACGATACCGTTCAAGAGTTGGCTGGTACCCCTTTTAACTTATCTTCACCCAAACAGTTGGGACAAATATTGTTCGAACACATGAAACTGGTAGACAAACCAAAGAAAACCAAAACAGGTCAATATTCTACTTCCGAAGAAACTTTATTAAAACTACAAGGAAAGCATTCGATTATTGATAATATTTTAGAATTTAGGCAACTTCAAAAGCTCAAATCAACCTATGTCGATGCCTTACCCGACTTAGCTGACCAGAATACCCAACGCATACACACTACCTATCAACAAGCTGTCGCTGCTACCGGTCGATTGAGTTCTGTCAACCCCAACTTACAAAATATCCCCATTCGTAGTGAATTAGGAAGAGAAGTGCGAAAGGCCTTTGTTCCTAAAAACGAAGAATATACCCTCTTGGCCGCGGACTACTCCCAAATCGAGCTGCGACTCATGGCACACTTGTCAAAAGATGAGAGTATGTTAGAGGCCTTTAACAAAGGGTTAGATATTCATACTGCAACCGCCGCTAAAGTCTATGGTGTTGACGATAATGCCGTGAGTAGAGAACAACGCTCGCATGCCAAAATGGTCAATTTTGGCATTATTTATGGCATTTCCGCCTTTGGATTATCCCAACGACTAGGAATTAAAAGAGGAGATGCCAAAGACATTATAGATAGCTATTTTGAGCAATACCCTAAAGTGAAAGACTACATGGATTTGAGCATTGAAAAAGCTAGAGAAAAGGGCTACGTACAAACCATAATGGGAAGAAAGCGCATTCTTAAAGACATTAACTCCAGAAACGCTGTTGTAAGGGGGTATGCTGAACGCAATGCCATTAATGCTCCCATTCAAGGGTCGGCGGCCGATATCATCAAATTGGCTATGATACATGTCCATAAGGTATTGGAAGAACAAAATTTTAAATCTAAAATGCTATTGCAAGTCCACGATGAGCTAGTTTTTGACATTTACAAACCAGAACTAGAAGTTCTAAAGCCTTTAATCATTGAAAAGATGGAGAAAGCCGTCGCTTTGAGCGTGCCATTGGATGTAGAAGCTGGCATAGGAAGTAATTGGCTAGAAGCCCATTAAAAATCCCTTACCGAGTACAAGACTTCTTTGTATTGTTGGCTCTTCTCTAAAAATTTGAGGTATTTGCGTGCCACTTCTTCTGAAGAGCTTAAATCGCCGTTTTGCTTGTAGTCAATAAAGCGTTCCACTTCAGGGAAATTGGCCTTTTCGGCTTGTCGTATTTCCTTTTGCATGGGAGTATCTACTATGCCAGGAGCCACAGAATAAAATTTTACATTAGGGTGTTCCAAATCGGCTGTTAAAGACAGCATATCTAAGGCGGCTTTGGATGAACAATAGGTACTCCATGAATGGATGGGGTGTTTGCCCGCTCCCGAACTAATATTCAAGACAACACACTCTGATTTAAGTTCTGAAAACACACCCATAAATTGCTTTGATAAAATAACCGGCGCAATGACATTGAGGTAATAATTTGAGGTAATATCTTCTTCACTGTGTTGATGAAGTGGTTTTATTGGGCCAATACTTCCAGCATTGTTTATTAGCACGACCTTTTGAGGTTCGTATTTGGGGCGTTCAAAAACCATTTGATCCCAAGGAGCTGACAAATCAAGAGAAAGGTGTTTATATCTTGGATGAACGATGGTGCATGAACGCGAAATACCTACAACCGAATTGTCTTGATTTTCTAGCAGTAAATCGACCATGGCCTTTCCTATTCCGCTACTAGCACCTGTAATGTAATATAAATTCATCAGATTTGATTTAAAGCATTATCTAAATCATTGATAAGGTCATCAATGTCTTCCACGCCAACACTAAGACGGATAAGGGAATCGACCACACCTGTTTTTTCTCTTTCTTGCTTGGGTATAGCGGCATGCGTCATGCTGGCTGGATGACCGCAAAGCGATTCAACACCGCCAAGAGATTCAGCTAGAGTAAAATAATGAGTCGAGGAAACGACTTTAAAAGCGTCATCTAGTCGGTTGCCGACTAATGAGAAAGATAGCATGCCACCAAAGTTTGACATTTGTTTTTTAGCAACATCATGATTAGGGTGATTTTCAAAACCTGGCCAATATACTCTATCCACTTTAGGGTGTGATTGTAAAAATTCGGCAATGGCTTTTCCATTTTCGCAATGGCGTTGAATTCTAAGATGAAGGGTTTTTATTCCTCTTAACACTAAAAATGAATCCATAGGTCCAGGAACCGCGCCACAACTGTTTTGTAAAAAATAGAGTTGCTCGGCGAGCACATCATCGTTAAGCATTAGAGCTCCCATTACAATATCGGAATGTCCTCCTAAGTATTTAGTGACTGAATGCATCACAATGTCAGCACCTAAGTCAATAGGGTTTTGGAGGTAAGGAGTGGCAAACGTATTGTCCACACCTAAAATAATATTGTGGATTTTGGCTAGCTTGGAAACGGCCTCAATATCAATGACATTTAACATAGGGTTAGTCGGTGTTTCAACCCAAATCAATTTTGTGTTATCGGTGATATAGTCGGCTATCTTATCGGCATTTTCCATGCCAATAAAATGGAATTTGATGCCATAATTTTCAAATACCTTTGTGAAAATTCGATACGTTCCACCGTACAAATCATTGGTTGAAACAACTTCATCCCCTGGCTTTAGTAACTTAATAACCGCATCAATGGCAGCCAATCCGCTAGAAAAACACAAGCCATATTTAGCATTTTCCAGCGCTGCAAGATTACTTTCTAAAGCTGTGCGTGTGGGATTAGCTGTTCTTGAATATTCAAATCCTTTGTGCTGACCTGGGCTATCTTGAACGTAGGTTGATGTTTGGTAAATAGGTGTCATGATAGCACCTGTCGCTTTATCTGGTTCTATACCAGCGTGTATTACTTTAGTGTTGAATTTCATTGTAAGAAGGTTTGAATTACAAAGTTAGGCATTTGTCCTGCACAAAAAAAGAGCAAGCATTAATTTGCTTGCTCTTATGGCCTTTTAAAAAAGTTGACAGTTTACTATTTGTAGTGTTTTTTTGTTGTCACGACGCCATTTTCATAGTGCATGACTTGTACATAAATACCTTTTGGTAAGTCGTTGAAGTCCTTTTGGTATTTTTTTCCCAACACATCCAAGTAATAGCTATCGGTTAATTTGCACATAGGTTTTTGAATATCTTTAATGCCCACTGGATTATTAGTAACATTAAAGTAAAGGCGAGGTGTTTCATCCCCTTCATACTCACCAGCTTGAAAAGATAAAATTTCAATATTATTAATGTCTTTTAAAGTTGCCCCATATATATGTGAACCAAGAAATGAAATACTGTAACATTGGCCTACTGCTAGCTCAAAATCAGTTGAACCATTTCCTTCAATAATAATTTGACCTTCTGAATTGTAAATCGTGAAATAAAGGTTGTTTGCCATTAAACTTAAAGAAGAATCACTTGAAGATGGTGTATTTATATCTAATGGAATGACAGCGTGAGCCGTGTCGTCGTTGGCAAAATTATCTGCTGAATAACTACAAATAAACATTATAGAGTCACCAGGGTTGACTTCAATTGGTTCAAGTGTAGGAGTCAAAGGTGAGTATACTCCCCCATTTAGTGTTGGATTTATCGTTTGGGTTTGATGGTACTGATTGTTGACAAAGGTTTTTATCTCATAAGAATCTTCAAAAAACACCGTCTCGAAATTCAAAAAATGTGAACTCACCATAATTTTTAAAATTGGAGTATAAATCAAGGGGTCCGTTTGACATATAGAAGAATTAGAAGTCAATTCATCAATACCAAAAAGAGTCAAATTTGAATCTAAATCGGCGCCTTGACACATATTTAAAAAATAATGATCTTCAACCTCTGATTGGGGATAACCATATCCTCCTGTTTCAAAATAAGATTTATTTGGACAAATCACATAGATTTGAGGGTATCCATCCTCAGGGTATTCTGGAAAATAATTTTGATTTGGTAAATTAATAATTGGGTATTCTATACCCCATCCTTGTGTATAATTAGCTGCATCTTGATCTGAAATTGGATGCACATCAAAATGAAACATTCGTAAGGTATTATCTCCATTAATTCCATAGGTTTCCCAAAGGTCATGACCTACATGTTGAGACCAATTATAGCAAGGATAACATTGTTCGTAGGAAAAATCTATAACAACAGTGTAACCTGAGTCTAAATAGGAGTATAAATCATGTGTGACATCATCTAAGTCTGTAAAAGTGATGTTTTGTGCTGTTTGTGCGAACAGGAAACTGGAAGTAAAACAAACGATAGTAATGATGAAGAGTCGTGTTTTCATAGTACTTAAACTTTTAACTATTAGACATTATATGCCAAGTATCTCTCTTTTCAATAACCTAAACAAACAACACTTTAACTCGTCTTATGTCTTCAAAACACTTTGCTTTAATAGGTTGGTGCCATTTTTACTATTTTCTCAGATCTAAATGTTCCTCAACGGTGGCCAATATGGCATGAAGCGGATTGCGAGTAATAAATTACTAAATTATGATAAAGTTTGGAGCGGGCTAACCCGCTCCAAACTTGCACATTACCGCTTTTGCTAAATTACATGTTAGCGAAAGTAGTTATTCGTAGATAATCTCACTTTCTTTAATAATTAACTTAAATGGACCATCATCAGCAATAGAATATCCAGCATAATACCATAAATCAAGGCCAAGGCTATCGTTTAACTTAAAGTAAAACGAGCCAGTTGAAGAGCTCAATTTTGGATTCCAATTGATACTTGCACTATCTTCTCTCGGAATTTCAATAAGGAGAGAGTCTGAATATTTTTCACTTGCCATTAAAACGAATAACTTCGCATTTAAATACTCGCTATTTGTTTGATTCACAATAGTTAAGTCTATTGTTTCTTTTAGCGATTTCTTATCATCTTTCTCACATGCATTTGATAATAAAAATACACAAAGAAGTAAAAAAAGTAATTGTTTCATATTTTTGGAAAATTAATTATTTGAAATAAACTGGAGTATACTTACTTACAGCATCTACAGCTGATTTTGTCTTATCAACCTTTTTCGCATTATTAACCTTGCCTTTTATGATGGATTTTATTGTCCCATTGGTTGAACAAGATAAATATTTCTTCTTGCCAAACCATTTTCTACTTTTCTTTTTTATCGATGCAACACTCTCAAAATAGTCTCTTCCAATCCAATTATTATGATAATCCATTTGACAATCATAATACAGGAGAATCAACATAGAACAAACGTAACACCTTTGTTGAGCATTAAAAAAGGCCAACATCCATTTCTTATACTTTCAACCATCCATTTTTGTTTTGTATTTTTGAAGAATGAAAAAAGCATACTATTTGCCTCAATGTGGTACCTGTCAGCGTATACTTGAGGAAGTCAATTGGTCTAATCAAACTCAAGATATTCGTACCGACAAACTGACCGAAGAACAATTAGACCATTTGGCCTCACTTTCTGGCTCCTACGAATCGCTATTTAGCCGTCGAGCTATTAAATACAAGAGCATGGGACTTAAGGGCAAATCATTATCAGAATTGGATTACAAACGCCTCATTTTGGAAGAAGACACTTTTCTAAAACGCCCCGTCTTTATTATTGATGATTCCATTTTTATAGGCAACAGTAAGAAAACGGTTGAGCAGCTCAAACTGGCACTTAATGAATAAGCTTTGGAAGGCCCATTTAGCCTTATTTGGTGCCAATCTCATCTATGCCATCAACTATACCGTAGCAAAAGACGTTATGCCCAAGTACATCGAGCCACTTGGGTTTATTTTTATGCGCGTTAGTGGTGCTGTGGTGTTATTTTGGCTGTTTTATCGATTCTTTTTTTACGAAAAGGTAGCACTCAAAGACATAGGCCGATTAGCCATTTGTGCTTTGTTTGGCGTAGCTATCAATCAAATGTTATTTTTTGAAGGACTCAACCTCACCACTCCCATCAATGCCGCCGTTATTATGGTGGTAAACCCCATATTGGTTCTTCTGTTTGCTGGGCTAACAAGCACAGAACGATTTAGCAAACTAAAATGGTTAGGTATTGGCTTAGGAGCTACAGGAGCCATATTGCTCATTACCAATGGCGGAAGCATCGCCATTAGTCAAACCCACGTTTGGGGAAATACCTTGGTATTTATCAATGCCACCTCCTATGCCATATATCTAGTGTTAGTCAAATCCCTTATGAAAAAATACGCTCCCATTACTGTTGTGAGCTGGGTCTTTTTATTTGGTTTTTTATGTGTCATTCCATTTGGATGGAACGAGTTTAATGCCATCGATTGGCACTCTATGCCACAGGATATTGTCTGGAAAGTGGGGTTTGTAGTCATAGGGACTACTTTTTTGGCTTACCTATTCAATATCTATGGGCTAAAGCGACTGAATCCATCCACAGTAAGTACATATATTTATTTACAGCCCGTGTTGGCCACTGTAGTGGCCTTACTAGCTCAAAGCGATAAGCTTAATATGATAAAATTGATATCGGCCTTATTCATTTTCGCAGCAGTGTATTTAGTTAGTAGGCCAAAAACAGTCGTTCAAGAGTAGCAATTTATTACCTTTGCTCCTAAATTTATTGTACATGATTTTATCTATGACCGGCTATGGTAAAGCCGAATGTACCTACTCTCAAAAACGGATTAGCGTTGAAATAAAAACGTTAAATAGTAAGCATTTGGATGCTAATGTTCGCCTTCCTAATAGCTACAAGGGAAAAGATATAGGCATTCGCCAACGGTTGAGCCAAGCTCTAAAAAGAGGGAAAATAGACTGTTCGTTCTATTTAGAAACGCTAGATAGCCAAAAAGACGTAACACTTAATACGGACGTTATCAAATCATACTATGTGTCGTTAAAAACAATAGCAGACGAATTGGGAAACAAGGATGAGCTTATGAGTGTCGTGATGCGTTTACCTCATGTTATAAATAGTGAAGCAGAAGACATTGATGAAGACGAATGGAGACAGATTGAGTCGGTTTTGGAACAAGCCATAACGGCTGTCAATGAGTTTAGAAAAGCGGAGGGACAAACGCTGAAATTAGACTTTGAACAACGAATAGCTATCATTCGAAAGCACTTAGTAGATGTAGAAATTATCGAAAAGGAAAGAATCCAAGCCATCCAATCCAATATCACAGAACAGTTGAATAACTTAAAGTTAAATGTCGATGAGAATCGCTTTGAGCAAGAGATGATTTATTACCTAGAGAAATTGGACATTACTGAGGAAATAACGCGCTTAAACATTCATTTAGATTACTTTTTAGAGGTCATGTCAAGCACTCTTTCTCAGGGTAAAAAGTTAGGATTTATCGCACAAGAAATAGGTCGAGAGATCAACACCATTGGCTCTAAGGCCAACAATGCCGCTATGCAAAAACTAGTGGTGCAAATGAAAGATGAATTAGAAAAAATAAAAGAACAACTATTAAATGTCTTGTAAGAAAGCCATTATTGTATCGGCCCCTTCAGGCGCAGGTAAAACAACTATTGTTCGCTATTTGTTAAGTCAAATCAGTCAACTTTCCTTTTCTGTTTCGGCCTGTAGTAGGCCACCTAGGCCCAATGAAAAACATGGCGAAAATTATTACTTTTTATCTATTCCTGACTTTAAGCGTCGGATAGAAAACAACGATTTTTTAGAATGGGAAGAGGTCTATCAAAATATGTTTTACGGTACCTTAAAGGACGATGTTGAACGCTTGTGGTCTTTGGGAAAAACAATCATTTTTGATGTAGATGTTAAGGGAGGGCTGAGCTTAAAAACACATTTTGGCAAGGATGGATTGGCCATGTTTATCTCACCACCCAGTCTTGAAAGTTTATCTGAACGTCTTCGCCTCAGAGCTACAGAAAGCGATGAAAGCATCCAAAAAAGATTGGATAAAGCTGAAAAAGAAATGACTTACAAATCGCAGTTTGATGTTATTTTATTGAACGACGATTTAAAGCAATGTAAAGAGGAAGCCTTAACTGTCGTTAATCGTTTTATAGAGGGATGAAAATAGGTTTGTTTTTTGGCTCCTTCAACCCCATACATATAGGTCATATGGCCATTGCACAATATATGTTGGAACACACCCCCTTAGACAAAGTTTGGTTTGTGGTATCGCCCCAAAACCCATTCAAAAGCAAAGAGTCTTTGCTCGATCAACAACACCGACTGACTATCGTTCGAATAGCCGTAGAAGACGATTCGCGTATGGAGGCCTCGAATATTGAATTTTCATTACCCATTCCGTCTTATACCGTAGACACTTTGGCTTACCTTAGAGAAAAATACCCAAAGGAAGATTTTGCACTTATCATGGGACAAGATAATTTGTTGCATTTCCACAAATGGAAAAACTATTCATCCATTTTAGAACACCACCAGGCCTTTGTCTATCCTCGTCCTCGATGCCAATCGTGTGATATGGAACATCATGAAAGAGTTCACCTGACCAATGCACCCATGATGGATATATCGGCCGAATTTATTCGAAACTGTATTCGTGAAAAAAAAGAAGTGAATTACTTTTTACCTCCCAAGGTCTATCACTACATTGATGAGATGAATTTTTATAAGTAAAAATTCGTGTCTAATGACTAATCATAATAGAAAGAAAACTCTCAAACAAGGCCTTTCCGTCGGTATTGCCTAATTCAATGTCGGAAGCACGTTCAGGGTGGGGCATCATCCCAAATACATTGCCCGCCTTATTTCGAATTCCTGCAATATTCTCAACCGCACCATTAGGATTGCTCTCGTCGGTAATAGTACCATGTTCATCGCAATAGCGAAAAAGCACCTGACCATTGTCATTTAGTTCTTTTAGGGTTTGGTCATCGGCATAATAACGTCCTTCGCCATGAGCAATTGGAATACATAAAGGCGTTTCTTCATCAAGATTAGCTGTCAAAGCAGAATTGGTGGTTTGAGGTAATACATAGACATTTTTGCAAATGAACTGATGGCTCTTGTTGTGCAACAAAGCCCCTGGTAAAAGTCCCGACTCGCACAAAATCTGAAAGCCATTACACACGCCAAAAACATAGCCCCCATTGTTGGCAAATGCCATGACCTTTTCCATAATGGGAGAGAATCGTGCAATAGCTCCTGAACGGAGGTAATCGCCATATGAAAACCCGCCGGGCAAAACAATGACGTCACAGGACTGTAAGTCAGTATCTTTGTGCCACAAACTAACGACCTCTTGATGCAGAATCGATTCCAAAACATATAACATATCTTGGTCACAATTCGAGCCCGGAAAAACTACTACTCCAAATTTCATGAGTCAAACGATTTGTTCATTCAAAGGTAAAAATTAAGATTCAATATACACTGATAATTTAAAATATAATGCTACCAAAAACAAAATTACATAGGCGCTTTCATACCACCACTTTTTCTTGGCGTGTAAAAAATAGTTAGCAAAAGATACTGAAATAGGTAGAGCCAATAGCAGAAGATGGTTCCATTGTTGGTGACTAAAAAACAAGGCCAACAACACACACATACAATAACACACAAACAAACTGTATGCTTTTCTTGATCTCAAATTCTTAATCCCATACCATTTAAGGATTTCAACGATGCATAATAACAAAACGATTGCGGTAGTGCCTAAAAATATAAGTGTATTTACAGACCAAAAAGAGGGCAAAGATGGGTAATTAAAATAGGAAAAATAATAGGCGGCTAGTTGGTCCAATTGCGAAAAGAAGTACCCATAAACTAAGAGAAATAAAAAGGGGGTTAACAGTCCGATTAGTGGAATTATTAACGTTCGCCATGTGGCGTTAGCATAAATCAGTATTCCGAGGTATATCAACGGTATGAAAAAAACAGACGGAACATAAATAATGATAGACAAACCAACTAAACAGCCAGCGTCGTACAAATTTCCGTAACACGATTTTTTTTTATACATGGACATCAACAATTGGAGTAAAAACAAGACAATTACAGTGACCACCCAAATACTAGATGCCGTAAAAACTGATGCCACGATGAGGTATGTAGATGCTATCAGCAAACCGCTGTTTTTTAACACGCCCTGATCCACCAAAAAGTGATTCCATTGTAAAGAAACCACCCCAATTACCAAAAAAAGAAAAAGTGAAATGCTCCACGAATCAGATGAGTAAATATTGGATAGCTTAAAAAATAAAGGGTGAGTGTGGGTAGTGGTCGAAAGTGAAGGCATGAGCCAATCCGCGATGAACAAAACAATTGCCAATAATAAAAACATTACTAATGCCGAGGGATTGTTTGTTTTCAATAATTTTATTAGCATTTTAAAATGATTGTTCTACTTTTGTAAGTAAATTTCATATACTATGTGGTCAGCTTTTTGGAACGGTCTTGGAGATCTATTTACTGCGCTTTGGACAGTTATGCCAGCTCTTGGTAATTTCCCCAATTTATTAGCTATTCTTATCATTTCGGTCTTATTCATTTATTGGACAGGAAAACTTATTGCTTTTAGTAAAAACGGAGACGCTTAACGCATTATTTCTTTAGATCAAAACCTATATCTTTTCTGTAGTACTTTCCTTCAAAGGAAATAATTTCGGCGTTTTCAAACGATAGTTTTAATGCTTCGTCTATGGTTTTTGCCACTGACGTAATGGCCAATACTCGACCTCCGTTGGTTTCTATTTGATGATTTCGAGATTGTGTTCCCGCATGAAAAACAAGACTATTTTTAGTCAACTCTAACCCACTGATCACTTTCCCTTTTTCGTATTGTGC
>CAXDOW010000040.1:0-16577 GCA_963991165.1 uncultured Flavobacteriales bacterium
GTTGAATGTGACTCTGTTGTGAATGATGTTGTCAACAAACAATCCTGTTGGAGTATAATCGCATGGTGAATTTACAGTGGGGTATTGGCATGTTCCGTCATTCAATGTTGCTAATGGATTGAAATTGGTCGCGATGGAATCAGTACATCCTAATAAATCGGGCTGATGAACTGTAATTTCTTCACTGACAGTACATCCATTTGGCATGGTTATAGTAGCGATGTACGTTCCTGCAGAAAGGTTGTACAAGTATTTGTAGGTTTGAGATGAGGAACTGCCATCTCCTTGAACAATTAATGAGTCGTTTATATACCACGTATATTGACAATTACTGGAGTTGCAGCTACACCCACTAATGTTGAAATAGGCCCATCCGTCGTTACCTCCGAATTCTGATACATCAGAAACTGATGTTGTGGTGGAGTATTCATCAACGCTGGTATTGGCAACAGACTGACAACCTGCGAGGTCGCTTACAATGACCGAATAATTACCCGTAGGCACCTCAAAAATATCTTCGGTAACGGCACCATTAGACCAACTGTAAGAGAAGATGGAGTTGCTATTAGTTGTTAATAAATTGACAGCTCCTGTTTGTTGATTGGGACAAGCGGTCGAGGGGTACAGATATAGGGAACTATTGGTAGTACATTCTTTAAAGAAAGGAGTAAAATGACCATCATATGCATTTCCCATGTACGTACTCCAACTTAATCCCTTAGTAGGAATTAGAAAATCGGTTGTTTGACTTTGGATACTAATACCATCGGCAACAAAAGGGTTGTTGTTTTGCGTAACCGAAACAATGTCTATGTACCCATCACCCGTTAAGTCGGTAGCTAATGGACTCGACCATACGTCGCCACCACTTTGACTCATTATCGTTTCAGATGCGTCCGAGACAAAATCAAGAAGAATTAGTTCATGCATAAAACCATTAGAAATACGACTTACTGAAATCAACACTTCGTCGTTACCATCATTATTACTGTCAAAGGCAATAGGCGATGAGAAATGGAAGTCTCCAATACTATCCATAAATAAAGTATTTCCTGTTTGGCCATCTAATACAACTTGATAGAAATCGTAATAAGAAGATTGCCCTCCTACGTAAAGGGTTGCAAAAACATCAATGCCATTATCTGATGGCGTGAAGTTTCCTAAAATGGGTGATGCTGAAGATTCCGTATTTGGCAATTGAAAATTCCATAGGTGAGTTAGTCCATTGCCACTAATTGCTGTGATGCTTCCGTCGAAACATTGAGAGATAACGTCTAAAAGACCATCTTCGTTGATATCGGCAATGGCTGGTGGGGCAATCATACCATACAAAGGGTTGTCGAGCAAAGCCGTTGCCGAACTAATATCATTGTTTAACAAATCATTCAAGCTGCATATCCATAAATTTCCAGCGATGGTTTCTCCGCCAGTTCCAAAAATAACTTCAAAGTTTCCATCCGATTCTAAATCGGTAATAAGAGGAGACATATACGTTTCATTAGAGTCTGGTACCACGGCTTTGTTAAGTACTTGACCGTTAGATCCGTCAATAATTACAAGATGACCCGGTGGTCTTTCAGTCACCATGTCGTCCAATGAATGATCGCCCCCGTTAGCACATAGAATGTCTTTTATGCCGTCGTTATTAACGTCCTCAAGTAATTGTGGAGAATAAAAATTATACCAACCAGAATCGTTAGGATGAGCCGTGTTATCATTCCAAAATTTCCAAATTAATTGTCCGCTGGAACCATCTATCAATCGTAATTCGGCATCCCTGCCACCAACGATAACATCGTCAACATTATCGTTGTTAAAATCATGTAAAACAGGACTGCTAAAAATTTCATTAGTAGACTCCATAGTCCAAAGAGTTTGACCATTAGACCCATCGACAGCAATGGCACCAAAAGGTGAAGGAAATCCATCCACGCCACTACCTAAAACAACATCCAACACACCATCTTGATTCAGGTCTGTTACTCTTGGTGATGAATAACTACGGACAGCATCAAACTGACTAGACCATTGATTTTGTCCATACATTAGAAATGGACATAAGAGAACGAAAAAAAATAAACGTGACATTGAACTTGATTTGGTTATGTACAAAGATAATGATAAACGATTGGAATAAAAAAAACCACTCTATTTAATAAAGTGGTTTGTGTGTGCTTAATGTAAGATGCTAAAAAACGGTATACGTCCATTTGAAACCAATCGTTCGTCCAGGACTGTATGAACTGAATATTTTGGCTTCCGTTTCGAATGATTCGGTGACTAATTCTTTTTTCTCGTCCATGAGGTTTTTGATACTAAGAGAAAATTGTGATTTTTCGTTGAATTTGTAATTTATATTCAAATTCAAACTATTGAAGGGAGAGGTGTAGATGTCAGGTCGTTTATTAATACCTACAATGGAAAGGGTAGGCCCTTGAACGTTGTAGAATAGTCCTCCCTCTATTTTTCCATTTGGCTCTTTGTAGGATAAGCCCGCATTGATAAGGTAAGGTGCTTGTCCTTGCATCTCTCGAGTATCTTCAAACTCTTCGCCATCTCTCAGGTTGTTTAATCTTGACTGGTATTCATCGCCAACAATTTTTACCTCAGATTTGATGAATGAGGCATTAAAATTTAGAGATAAACCTTGAGACACTTCATCTAAATTCTTTCGCGCTTCAATTTCTACTCCCATGAGACTAGCATTACCTGAATTGATGGGCTGTATGTTTTCTTCGTCTGCAGAGTAGGCCACAATTTCAATAGGGTTATATAGGTCCTTTAGGAATCCACTCACCGCAAATGTTTCTCCTTTTTTTCCATAGGTTTCATAACGAAGGTCGTAGTTGTGTATGGTCGAGGCTATTAAATCAATGTTTCCATTGAAGGTAATGCCAGAAAGGACATCAAGAATTTGAGCATTGGATTTTTCTTTAAATGACGGCCTGGCGGTTGTTCTAAAGATGGATCCACGTAAGTTGGAGTTTTTGTCGATGGAGTAGATAGCACTTATCGTTGGGTATATGCCAAAGGGAATGGTGTCCATATCTAGTTGAGAAGGAACAGTGTAGTCTGAAAATACCAATTCCTCGTCATACTGTCTCGTTTTATCTTGGTTGATTCCAGTATAATATTGATCGTAGGATTCTATTCGGAGTCCAAAAATACCTTTGATTTGATCGGTAACGTCTATTTCTTCTGAAGCATAAAGAGAGAAATTCGTTTGGATACCCTCATAGGTGTTGCTGGCTTGGTATTCTCCGGCAAGATAAAAGCCAGTATTGGTGCTTGGGCTGTAAAGATAATCCGTAAGCAATTCATCTGGATTGCCAGTGAAAGTGTTAAAACCAGCATTAACAGGTTTAATCAAGTATCTTAAAATCTCATACTCTCTTTCTTTGTAGGTATATCCAGCTCCATATTTAAGTTTTGAAGTTCTCTCGAATAGAGTATGTTCTTTACTAACATCTACTCTTGCAGCGATATTGTATTCGTCAAGGTTTCTCCACATTCTGGAGGGATAGCCAGCTCCACTGGGCGAAAATAAGAAAGTAGTATCGTCGTTATTTATTTCTAATTCATAAGCCGACTCTCTCACGTCTTTGTCTCTTATTTTTGAATAGGTGGGTGAAAATTTCCATTCAACTTTTTGCTTTTTATCTGGATCATTGTGTGTTCCAGAAATAATCATGTTGCTAATAGACCGTTCGCTAAAGTCAAGGTTTTCTTTTTTGACGGTATTAAAGTTACTGTCAAAATTGTCAATGAAGAAATAACCAGCTTTTTTCTCAGCATTTTGTAGGTGTAGTACATTGACTTTGTATTTGGCATTGTCGTACTTCATGGCACCACCAGCCATAGCACTAAGTAAGGCATTGTTTTTGCCGATGTCACCAATTTGAGATTTGGTTATAAATAATTCATTGATTGACTTATCGGACGATTTTTCAAATGAGTTTTGAATGCTGTGTTCGTAAAAAGAAAAAGTGTTTTTGTAGGAAATGGCACCATTGTAGCCATAGGTTTTGCCATCAATAGTTTGTTGATCACCGCCCGACAAGCTGAAGTTTAAACCATTAAAATTCATTTCATCACCAGAAAGCTCATTAAATGCTTTGAAAAATTCGTTTTTTGAAAAGTACGTATTACCTCTGACTGTACCCATTTGGGGGTTAAATTTTAGGGTGTTAGGCATAGTTTCAGGATTGATTCTTGGATCTGATTCAACTTGAACGTTTTGCTCAATACCACTTAATGGAAAATCTCTGCCACCATCATCGTAAGCCAAATAGTCCGTTTCTCCGCCATAATAGGTTAAAAAGTCTCCGTTGAGATCCACGTTTTTGTTGTAACTAGTTCCTGCACTTCCTTTCAGCGATTTGGTTTCAGGAAAGGATTTGATGTTGATGTCTACAATACCACCAGAAAAGTCTGCTGGTAGGTCTGCAGTAAACGATTTTGATACGATGATGTTATCAACCACATTGGTAGGGAAAATATCCATTTGTAAGGAATTTCTGTCAGGATCAAGACCAGGAATATCTAACCCATTGAATGTTGTTTTGGTATATCGGTCGCCTAGCCCTCGAACATAGACGTATTTACCTCCTTGAACAGAAACACCGGGAACACGTGTCACGGCTACCGCGGCATTGCCGTCGCCCATCTTTTTAAAGTTCTGAGAAGAAATACCATCTATAACATTTACCGATTTCTTTTTAATGGTAAGAAGAGCTGTTTCGGTATTTCTGGTAGCTTCAGCCGTGACGGTTACCACATCAACCGCTATGGCTGATGATTTTAAACGAATGGTGCTGAGATTGGTCACTTGACCAGATTTAACTACGACATCGGTGATATTCAGATTTTGATAACCAATAAAAGAAATATTAATGGTATATGTTCCTTCTGGTACTTTCAGTTCAAAATTGCCATCAAAGTCGGCCGATGCACCAATGGTTGTTCCAACAACTCCAGCATTGGCAGCAAAAAGAGGTTCCGCATTTTCATCGTCAATGATGGCTCCTCTAATGAATCCATCTTGTGCTAAGGTGACGGTGTTTATTGTTGCTAACAAAAACAAGGATAAAAGGGTATGTAAACGAGTCATAATAGATAAATAAAAAACTCCTCAAAAGTAATTCTTTTGAGGAGTTTGAATGTTAATATTAAGTTATCAATAGCAATAACTTAAAAATGAAATTTTATTAGTTTTCTGTGAAGTAGCACGTCCAAGAACTGAATTGTGAAGCATCTGCTCCTACTGTTGGAGAAGTGACAACAGAAGCGTTGAAACCACCAGCTAAATCTCCTGGCTCATCTTTGCAAATATCAGCAACCGTTGTTTTGCAAGAGTCTGCCAAATGAGAAACATTGAACTCAATAGCAGAGAAGCTCATGTTTACTGAAGAACTTGGGTCAACAAGAACTCCATTATCATCTTTTTTACCTAAATCAATTTCAAAGTCAGAATTACAAGAGAAATCGTAAAAATAAGTATTTGACAATGTACCTGCTGGTTTATCTCTAAAATCAGCGTATTCGCCACCACCAGGATTGTATCCAATGAGTGTTCCATTAGTCATAGTAAATGAACCTACCATTGCCCCTTCAGGACCATCAATTTCTAAAGCGTGATCAGAATCAGAATCAGCAATACCCATAAAGTTGTCGATAGTACCAGAATACGATTGGTCGATGTCGAAAGCGTCATCGCCTTGTGCCCATACTAATGCATTAGAAATGTTTACAGAGCCACCGAAGCACTCGATACCATCATCGACATTACCAATAACTTCAACATACTCGACTGTAGTACCAGTACCAACACCACCTAAAGTAAGGCCGTTGATTTCGTTGTCATCGCCAAGTAATGTTCCACCATGACGGATTTGAACGTAACGGATAACACCAGAATTGTCAGCGTTGTCAGAACCACCGTAAAGACCATTAGAGTCAGAAGCAGGAATTCCTTCAATTTGTACTTCAGGAGCGTCAGCAGAAATTTCAGCATTTCCAAGAACGATTAAACCTCCCCAAAGACCTTTGAATGACTCATCTAAATTAGCGAATCCAGGATAGCTTGTGTGATCGTTAGTAATTTGATCCGCTGTTGTTGTAAAAATAATTGGCTCGGCAGCAGTACCTTCGGCCATAATCATACCGCCTCTAGCAACGATAAGGGCACAAGCGTTAGCTTCTTCACCAGGATAGGCTTTTACAACGGTACCGGCTTCAATAGTAAGAGTAACTCCAGAAGGAACAACAACTCTTCCACTTAAATAATAAATGTAATCCTTCTTCCATGTGACAGAAGAATCAATCACACCATTGTAATTTGTAGTTACTGTTGAGTCATAAATACAAGAACCATTATCCGTGTCAGCTAATGGAGTAAAGTTAATTGCAGTTGAGTCAGTACAACCTAAAGAAGGGTTTGTGACTGGAGTTGGATTATCATCTCCACAAGAAATTAGTGAAAATGCAATTGCAAAAGCGCCTAAAATAAAGATTGTTTTTTTCATTTTGATAAAATTTTTAGATTTATGGTGCAAAGAAAAATTATAATTTTGGCTTAAAAGTAATGTCAATATTAACAATTTGACAATGTATCTTTATTGAATTGTTACTGGCGTGTAAAGTTAATGTTTAGTTGATTACTTTATAGCCAACACCTTTAATGGTAATAATGGAGTCTTGACCAAGTTTTTCCCTAATGTTTCTAATATGAACATCTATGGTTCGTCCTCCAACAAAGACGTTAGTTCCCCAAATTTCATTATAAATCTGTTGGCGAGAAAATATTTTTCCAGGTTTTGATGCCAACAAACAAAAAATATTGAATTGTTTTTTGGGAAGGAGGTAAGTGTTGTTGTTGTAGGTGATGAGGTGTGACTCGTGGTCGATGGTGTATTTGCCAATTTTAGAAAACCCTTTGTAATTGGCTTCAGAATATTTGATTTTTAACAAACCACTCAACTTATTAAGTAAAAGTTTGGGGCTAATGGGTTTAGTAATGTAGTCATTGCAGCCGGCTTTGAAAGCGGCGATTTTGGTATAATTTTCGTCTCTAGCCGAAAGCATTACAATGATAACATCATTATTGCCCATTTCGCGTATTTCTTGACAGGTTTCAATTCCGTCCATTTGAGGCATCATGACGTCCAGTAAGATTAAATCTAGCTTTTTTTCTTTTGCCAATCTGATGGCATCAAGGCCATTTTTGGCCGAAAAAACATTGTAATTTTCCTTTTTTAAATTGTAGGATAAGAATTCTTGAATATCTGGATCATCATCAGCGATTAATACCTTCATAAGATTAAATCTTTATTACAAAGATATTTTCTTCTTAAGGGAATTCAGTTACCACAATGTAAAATTAAAATTACCTAATTTAGATAAAGAGCGAATGACAGTTTAAAAAATTGTAAACGGTTAATGATCAAGGATAGCAACAAGTCAAAAAAAAACGAAACACTTATTATAATAGGTGTTTCGCAACAGTGGTGCTACCAGGAATCGAACCGGGGACACAAGGATTTTCAGTCCTTTGCTCTACCAACTGAGCTATAGCACCTTTTAGAGGATGCAAATGTAAAAAAAAAACCATTGTGCAAAATAATTTTTTCATAGCAATCGCTTTTCTTAACTTTGACCCAGGATGTATAAGCTCACCATAGATCAAGGCAACACGCGTACTAAAGCGGCCCTATTTAACCACGACACTATCGTCAAGAGGCTTGACAGTCCGACTATCTCGTCCATAGAAACCTTAGCAAAAACGGCCCATCAAATTATTTTATCATCTGTCAAACAGGAAAGTGAGTTGCAGAGCATTCTCAAATCACAAGACATAATGCTGCAATGGGACACGCCTTTGCCCATTAACATTATTTATGACAAGCCCCAAACGATTGGCCACGATCGACTGGCAGTGGCAGTGGGTGCTTATACTCTTTTTCCACAAAAAAATGTACTGTGTATTGACATGGGAACGTGTATTACTTACGATTTTATTAGTGCTGACAACCAATTCTTAGGGGGGGGGATTTCGCCTGGAATGGAAATGCGTTATCAGTCTCTCAACCACTACACGTCTCAATTGCCCTTGCTAAAAATGGATTCCATTCGGCTACCATTGATAGGTCGTTCTACACATCAATGCATACATTCAGGAGTAATAAATGGATTGTTGGCTGAAATAGATGGCATAATTCAACGTTATATGATAGAGTTTTCAAACCTGCAAGTGGTTATTACTGGGGGAGACGCCCAATTTTTTGAAAAGGAATTAAAAAATACCATATTTGCAAGCCCCGATTTGTTAATGATTGGACTGAATAAAATTTTAGATTATAATGAGACTATTTCTTAAGACGATTATTTTTTTAGTTCTTTCTAATTTCCTTTTCGCACAGAATGAGACAAACTCTCCTTATTCTAGATTTGGAATCGGTGAGTGGAATCATTTTGCCACAGCCAGTCAAATTGCTACTGGAGGATTAGGAATAGCCGATGATGACCCTCTCTCTATTAATATTGGTAATCCGGCTTCCTATACTACGGTTTTCAAGCAGCGCTTTACCATGCAAACAGGCCTTGTTCACAACACCAAACTGATGGAGACGAATACTCAAAGTCAAGTAGTTAATGCAACTAATTTCAATTATTTGTTGTTCGCATTTCCTTTGCACAAAAAAGTGGGTGCAAGTTTTGGTATTTTGCCCTATTCTCAAGTGTCCTACTCATTTTCAGATAGTTATACCAACCCTCAGGCCGATTTGCTTTTTGAAGGCAATGGCGGTCTAACTAGACTTTATCTAGGAAACGCCGTTTCCATTTTTAATAATCTATCGGTTGGAGCTAACCTAAATGTTCTTTTTGGTAACCTTAATAGTACAAGAAAAGTGGTCTTTTCCGATGCCACAATTCTTAACACTCGATCGTTTGACGATACCAGTCTCAAGGGAATATTCCTAGACTTTGGACTTCAATATAAGTACAATTTTGGAAAATGGAGCTCAGTCCTTGCCATGACTTTTGACCAAGGTAGTGAGGTTTCGGCAAAACGTACCAACCTTACAGAAACATACCGCCTAAATTCCACTATAGAATATGTTGAAGATACGGTAAGCTACGATGTATTAAACGAAGGCCATTTACAACTACCTTCATCCATTGGTTTTGGTGTTAAACTTTCCAATGACCAATGGAAATTGTTGGTGGATTACAGCTCTCAAAACTGGAGTGAATATCGTCTTTTTGGTGAGACGGACAGCTTGGAAAATAGCAGCCAATTTTCCTTAGGAGGAGAATTTGTGCCTGACAAAAAATCCATCAACAAATACTTTAAGATGGTAAGATATCGTTTAGGTATTAGTACATCTAATACGTATCTGAATGTAAAAAATGAACAATTGAAAGAAAGAGCCATTACTTTAGGTCTTGGTCTTCCACTACGCAAAAGTGGCTCACTTCTGAATTTATCAGCCCAAGTGGGGCAAAGGGGAACTCTTAACAATGATTTAATACGCGAGACATTTGTACGCTTGAAAATAGGGTTTATTTTTAGCGATATTTGGTTCGTCAAACGAAAATACAACTAATTATGAAACAGTTATTATTGCCAATTTTAATCGTTTTAATAACGTCCTCATCACTAGACGCTTCTGCTACAAGTGACCGTAAGTTTGGTGAAGACAGTATTGCTTGTATCACTAACATTTCTCTCTATCGAGAATTTGTAAAGCAACGCAATTACAGTGATGCGATTCAACCATGGAGAGATGCATATACTAGTTGCCCTAAAGCATCCAAGAATATATACATTGATGGAGCAAAAATTTACAACTACCTCATAAAGACTAATAAGGACAACAAGGAACTACAAAAGTCTTACTTAGACACCCTAATGATGATTTACGATCAGCGAATCATTCATTTTGGAAAAGAAAATTATGTGTTAGGACTCAAAGGATCAGATATGATTAAATATGCGGTAGGTGATATAGAAAATGCCTTTACTTATTTAAAACAATCTGTAGAATCTTTGGGTAAAAAATCAAAGGCCACCCCTCTATTTTCTTACTTCAAGGCAGCGACCGCTAAATTCAAAGCTCAAACATTAAGTAAGCCCGAGGTTCTAGAAGTTTATTCTGTCGTTTCCGATTACCTATCACATAATGCGTCCATTGAGTCGAAGAGTCAAAAATTTTATATCAAAGCATCCGACAATGTCGAAAAGTTATTTGTTCCATTTGCTTCCTGTGACGATCTTATAAATATGTTCGAAGGAAAATATCAATCCACCCCTGAAGATTTGAATTTGATAAGACGAATCGTAAAAATTTTGGATAAAAAAGAATGTACAGATGCTCAAGTGTATTACGACGCTGCTACGGCTTTGCATCAAGCCGAGCCATCAGCTTTATCGGCCTACAATATGGGTAATTTATCCTTGAAAAAGAACAAGTCACAAGATGCCTTAGGCTTTTTCAATCAGGCCATTAATATGAGCGATCAGCCAGATGACAAAGCCAATAGTTATTACGGATTGGCAGGTGCCTATTTCAAGCTAGGCAACTATTCTAATGCTAGAACCCAGGCTAAAAAAGCCATGCAGGCCAAAGCCAATTGGGGAAAACCAATGATGCTAATTGGTGAAATGTATGCAGCATCGTCCAAGGAATGTGGCACCAACTCGTTCGAAACAGCTATGTTGTATTCGGCTGCTATCGACAAATTTATTGCCGCTAAAAATATGGATGGTTCTATTGCGGAATTAGCCAATAAAAAAATAGCTTCCTATTCCAACTATTTGCCCTCTAATGAAGATGCTTTCTTTAATGGCTATAAAGAAGGCGATAGCTATCGCATCGAATGTTGGATAGGCGAGTCCACTAAAGTGAGAATTAAATAATTTGCTTTATAGACAATCCCTATCATACAGCTAGGTTTTTGGGAATCTGTTGCGTGCTGTCTTTCATGCATTTTTCCTGTTCTAATGATTTAGAAAAGATAAAAGAGATATCAATTCAAAATGCTTTAGAGTACCCTCTTGAAACTATCAAGGGATGTGAGATTATTTACAGTGACTCCGCTCATGTTAGAGTCATTATGAATGCCGCTCTTATGAATCGGTATGCCTCAGAAAAAAATTACCTAGAATTCAATGACGGACTTAAAGTTCAGTTTTTTGATTTGGATGGAAAAAAACAATCCGAATTGCAATCAAACTATGCCATCATTGACGAAGAAAATGATATTATGAAAGCCGAAAATGAGGTTATTTTAAGAAATATCAACGGAAATAAATTGGAAAGTGAACAACTCAATTGGGATCAAGAAAAAGAGCTAATATTTACTGATAAGTTTGTGAAAATCACCAATAAAAATGAAGTTATTTATGGCGAGGGCTTGGTGTCCAATCAGGATTTTACAAAATATACAATTAAAAAAATTAGAGGGACAATTTCCTTAGACGATTAAATGATAGATTGGTATATAATAGTGATATCCGTGATTTTTTCTGCCTTTTTTTCAGGAATGGAAATCGCCTATTTGTCTTCTAATAAATTGAAGATAGAGCTAGATAAGCAATCAAATTCTTTGACAGCCAACCTTCTTCAAAAAATAATGCAATCACCTTCAAGACTCATAGCGACACTCTTGGTAGGTAACAATATATCGCTAGTGGTATTTGGTATTTTTATGGCTAAACTACTAGAGCCAAGTATTGAGTTATATACCCAGTCTCCATTTTTAATTTTATTTTTTCAAACGCTCTTTTCAACCCTCATTATTTTAGTTAGTGCAGAGTTTTTCCCAAAAGCATTTTTTCGATTAAACCCCAACGGATTTTTGAAAGTTGGCATGATACCTCTTTCCTTTTTTTATTACCTATTAACTCCAGTGGTTTTAATCACGCTTTATCTTTCCAAGAAGGGCTTGAATATTCTTGGTATCTCATTGGTTGAAGATTCGCCATTGTTTAGCAAAATTGATTTGGAAGAATATTTAAAATTACACCTCAACAATAAAGAAGATAAAAACCTTGACCTTGAAGTTCAAATTTTACACAATGCCCTCGACTTTTCTAATATAAAAGTTAGAGAATGTATGTTACCAAGAACAGATATTGTGGCCATTGAAATCTCAAAACCAATAGAAGAGCTAATGACCATTTTCGTAGAGACAAAGCTGTCTAAAGTTCTTATTTACAAAGAAAACATCGATCAAATCATAGGATATACCCATTCCAATGACATGTTCAAATCGCCCAAAGAGATAAAATCAATGCTCATTCCCATTCCTTTTGTGCCAGAAAGCATGCTCGCTATCGACCTATTGGAACTATTCATAAAAAAAAGAAAAGGCATAGCTGTCGTTGTCGATGAGTTTGGAGGAACCTCAGGTATGTTAACCGTTGAAGATGTGGTAGAGGAGATATTAGGCGAGATTGAAGACGAACACGACCATGAAAATGAGCTTGAAAAACAACTCGATGAGACTAGTTATCACTTTTCTGCACGATTGGAAATTGATTATTTGAACGATAAGTACCACTTTGAACTGCCAAAATCCGAAGAATATGAAACTCTTGCTGGTATGTTAATCAGTGATCTGGAAGAAATCCCTGAAAAAGGAACCGAAATTGAAATGGGTGAATACAAACTAAAAATAGAAAAGGTTTCTAACCACAAAATTGATGAGGTCATTCTAGTAAAAGGAAGTTAATTAACAGTTTTTTTTATCATTTAACATTTGTATATTCGCTCACTTTAATTTTTTTGAACGATGGTAAAATTAGAACACATTAGAAACCGCTCAGGATTGTTGTTGTTCGTTATTGGAATTGCAATGTTGGCGTTTATTTTAACAGATTTGTTATCCTCACAAAACCCCGGTGGTGGTAACATGGACATGTCAGTTGGAATAATTGGTGATGAAGAGTTAGATTATCAAAATTTTGAACAACGTGTTCAACAAGATTTTGAAAGTCAGCGTCAGTCCAACCCATCGATTACTATCGCTCAAGTGCGAAACTCCGTTTGGAACCAATTGATTCGAGAAACCATTATGGCCAGTGAATATTCTGCTTTGGATTTAGAAGTATCTTCTGCTGAACTTTTTGATATGATACAAGGACCATCTCCTTACAGTTCCGTCAAACAAGCATTTTCTAACCCCCAAACAGGGGAATTCGATCGTGCCCGGTTGTTACAATTTTTGAAAGAAGACATCAATAACGACGAAACAGGCCAAACCAAGTTGCAATGGTTAAACTTTGAAAATGCCATAAAAAATGAACGACAAAATAACAAGTATAACGCCTTAGTTGGTAATGGATTTTTTGTTTCAGATTGGCAAGCTCAACTTGATAAAAAGTACCAAAGTGAAATACGAAGCGTCTCATATGTCCAGATCCCATTTTCTTCTATTCCTGATTCTTTAGTTACTGTGACAGACGAGGATTTAAAAAACTACATAAAAGAAAATAGCCAACAGTATCAACAAGATGCTTCCAGAGAAGTAGAGTATGTGGTGTTCAATGTGGCACCCTCGGACGAAGATCGAAAAGAAACGTTTGGTTGGATGGAAGATATCATTACTGAATTTAAAAATACTGATGAAGAAGAGCAGTTCATTCGTAAAAACGCCGATGTATTTAACAGAGTTCAGTTTGTTTCAGAATCCAATTTATCTCCAGAAGATCAATCATTAATGCAAGCAGAAGTGGGTACTGTCAAAGGCCCTTTTACATTATCTAGAAATGTTATTCGCTTGTCAAAATTAGTCGACGTTGCAAGTCGTCCAGACTCCGTTGAAGCCAGGCATATCCTAATTAGTGGTAACGATGCTGAAGCTAGAATTGATAGTATTAATGACTTAATAGATTCTGGAAAGTCCTTTTCATCCTTAGCTCAAACCTTTTCTGAAGACCCTGGATCTAGTGCTAATGGGGGAGATTTGGGATGGTTCACAGAAGGCGTTATGGTTGATGCGTTTAATGATGTCTGTTTTAGTTCAAGTGTTGGCGAGCGAAGCGTTATAAATACCCAGTTTGGCACACATCTTATTGAAGTGACTAAGCGTGCAAAATCATCAAAAAAATATAAAATAGCACACTTAGATAGACAAATTGTATATAGTAATTCGACCTATCAGCAAATCTTTGCTCAGGCTGGAAAATTTGCGGCAGAAAATACTAATTATGACCAGTTCAACGAGTCGTCGGTCAATGAGAACCTTTCCAAGCGACTGGCTGACGGATTATTAGAATCTACCAATTCCATTGCAGGTTTGGAGAATCCGAGAGAATTAGTGCGATGGGCTTACACCGCTAATTTAGGCGATGTCTCTGATGTATTTGAATTTGGTGATAAAATAGTAGTCGCTTGTCTGACAGCCATCAAAAAAGAGGGCCTTTCTGATTTAGAAGATGTGCGTGGGGCAATTACCCCCATTGTTCGAAACACTATGAAGTCTGAGCTGCTTTTAGATGAGTTGTCTGATATTTCATCATTAGAAAGTGTGGCATCTAATTATGGTATGTCTGTTAAAACGGTAGGAGGCATTAGCTTTTCTAGCACTCAAGTACCCGAATTAGGAAATGAGCCAAGTTTTGTGGGCGCTACCTTTGCCTTAGACAAAGGGCAAACCTCTAAAGCATTCGCTACTTCAAAGTCCGTTTGTATTTTAACTGTTGATAACATTATTTCTGCTCCAGAAGGAGCAGACTTTTCAGCTAATAAAAGCACTTTAATGAATGCTTTAAGAAATAGGTCGTCTTTCCAGGCCTATCAAGCCCTTCAAGAATTGGTTGAAGTAACTGACAATCGTGCTGACTTTTATTAATAGGCCTTACCTCAAAACTTGCAGTCGGTAAGAATCCAAGTTAATAAATATAAAAAGCAATATGGTAAACCCCCAAAGGGAAGAGCCACCATAACTGATAAATGGCAGTGGTATGCCAATGACTGGTGCCAACCCTATGGTCATGGCAATGTTGATGGCTACATGAAAAAAGAAAATACTGACGACTCCATAACCAAACACTTTGCTAAATAAAGAGCGTTGTCGTTCGGCTAAATAAATAAGTCGTAACAAAAATGTCAGATATACTAGAAGTAAAAACAGACTCCCCACAAAGCCCCATTCTTCGCCTATAGTACAGAAAATAAAATCAGTACTTTGTTCTGGAACAAAGTTAAATTTTGTTTGAGTCCCATTTAAAAAACCCTTGCCAAAAAAACCGCCAGATCCGATAGCTATCATGGATTGATTAACATTATAACCCGCACCCTGAGGGTCACTTTCTTGTCCAAGTAGAATTTTAATTCGTGTCACTTGATGTTCTTCCAGTACGTTTTCAAACAGATAATCTACACTATAAATAAATCCTATACTTGAAAGGAGTAAAGTCGAAATAACCAATAACTCCCTTACTTTTCGTCGTGAAATGGCGAAAAAGAAAATGGCAAAACACAATAAAATTAGTGACAAAATAATTTTTGACACTAGTATTGAGACAATAAATAAAAAAACCGTCACAATCACAAAAATCAGAAAATTAGCAGGTAATCCGAATCGGTATAAAACAATCACAAAGGTTAGATAAACTAATGCCGAGCCAGTATCGTTTTGAAGAATTGTGAGCAGAAAAGGCAAAAAAATGAAAACACCAACAATCAGTTTACTCTTTAGTTTTTCTAAGCTCACATTAAGAGTGCCTAAGTATTTGGCAATAACCATGGCTGTGGCTACCTTGGCAAATTCCGAGGGTTGTATTCTTGTAAACCCCAAATCAATCCACGACTTTGCACCATTCACCTCGATGCCGAAAAACAAAACGCTTATTAAGCTAAGTATGGAAAGAAAATAGATGATATAGGCAAAACCATCAAAAAACTTCCAATTAAAAAGTAAGATGAAAATTGAAATAATGAATGCAATGCCAATCCAAATAAGCTGACGGCCATACTTCTGATTGAAATCGAATAAGCTATAATTTTCATTGTACATAGCGGCGTAAATGTTGAGCCATCCAACAATTACCAAAAACAGGTAAATGAAAATCGTCCACCAATCGACATTATCAAATAGTTGTTTTTTTATACGCATTAATACTCAATGATTCCATTAATAATTCGCTCCTCTAATAATGGTCTAGCTATACTATCATTTAGGTATTGCTCAATCATGAGGCTGCCAATGGGTACAGCCCACGTTGAACCCCAGCCACCATTTTCTACGTAAACGGCAAGAGCAATTTTAGGACTTTTTTTTGGGGCAAAAGCGATAAATATAGAATGATCTTCCCCATGTGGGTTTTGAGCCGTGCCTGTTTTTCCACAAACGGTAATATTATTCAGTTTAGCTTGGTTAGATGTCCCTAACTCTTTGTTTTCGACAACTTCTTGCATTCCGTCAATAACTACATCGAAGAGATTAGAGTCTATTTTGGTATAAATGGGCTCGTAAAAACGTGCCTCAAGACTATCATTTTCTATTTCTTTGACAATATGAGGGGTATAATAAAACCCCCGGTTAGCAATAGCTGCTGTCATGTTTGCCAT
>CAXDOW010000041.1:0-16337 GCA_963991165.1 uncultured Flavobacteriales bacterium
GCTTTAAGTTGATAGACTCAAGAGGACGTATTGTGCAACAACAAACATTTGAGAATGTTATTGAAGTGAAGCGTCAAAATTTATCGGAAGGAATATATTTAATTCTTCTAGAATTCGAGCTTGATTTCATACAAAGAAAAATTTTCATTGTGGACAACAAATAGTATTTTAAGATATCCACCAAAAATAAAACACTCGCTAGTCCAAAAGTGAGTGTTTTTTTATGAAAAAAAGAATAATTTCTATTTGATAATAAATAAAATTGTTTAGATTTGCACCCCCTAAAAATAGGGTAATAGTAAAAATTAAACAAGAAATAGTATGCCAACTATTCAACAATTAGTAAGAAAAGGAAGGACTAAAATCACTAAAAAGTCCAAGTCAATTGCATTGACAAGTTGTCCTCAGCGAAGAGGCGTTTGTACAAGAGTGTACACCACCACTCCAAAAAAACCAAATTCCGCTATGCGAAAAGTAGCTAGGGTTCGACTTACTAATGGAAACGAAGTTAACGCATACATTGGTGGTGAGGGACATAATCTACAAGAACACTCCATAGTGCTTGTTCGTGGCGGTAGGGTTAAAGATTTACCAGGAGTAAGATACCACATTGTTCGAGGTGCTTTAGATACAGCAGGTGTTGATGGAAGGACACAGAGACGATCCAAATATGGAACAAAACAACCAAAAAAATAACTTAGCAAGACGATATAATGAGAAAGAGCCCCGCTAAAAAAAGAAGACTTTTACCAGATGCCAAGTTCAACGATACTATGGTTACACAGTTCGTGAATAACATGATGTTAGACGGTAAAAAATCTGTTGCTTTCAAAATATTTTATAACGCCTTAGATGTTGTAGAAACTCGCGTTGAGGAAGAATCACCATTAGAGGTTTGGAAGAAAGCCATTTCTAATGTAACCCCATCGGTAGAAGTTCGAAGCCGAAGAATTGGAGGAGCCACTTTTCAAATACCACAGCCCATTAGAGATTCAAGAAAATTATCAATGGCCATGAAGTGGATGATTGGTTTTGCTAAGAAAAGAAACGACAAAAGTATGAGTCAAAAGTTAGCTGCCGAGATTGTAGCAGCTTACAAAGAAGAAGGGGCAGCCTACAAGAAAAAACAAGATACACACAGAATGGCTGAGGCCAATAAAGCATTTTCGCATTTTAGATTTTAAAAAATAATGGCAAAAAGAGATTTAAAATTTACTAGAAACATTGGAATTGCAGCACATATTGATGCTGGAAAGACCACCACCACCGAAAGAATATTATATTACGGAGGCGTAAGTCACAAAATTGGTGAGGTTCATGATGGTGCAGCTACTATGGACTGGATGGAGCAAGAACAAGAAAGAGGAATTACCATTACCTCGGCTGCTACAACATTAAACTGGAACTACCGTGACCAGGATTACCACATCAACATCATTGATACACCAGGTCACGTTGACTTTACAGTGGAAGTGAATCGGTCCTTAAGGGTACTTGATGGTTTGGTGTTTTTGTTTAGTGCTGTAGACGGTGTAGAGCCTCAGTCTGAAACAAACTGGAGACTTGCCAATAACTACAATGTTCCTAGAATAGGATTTGTCAACAAAATGGATCGTCAGGGAGCCGACTTTTTAAATGTCTGCAAACAAGTAAAAGAGATGCTAGGAAGTCTAGCCCTTCCACTTCAAATTCCTATTGGAAGCGAAGACAATTTTAAAGGCGTAGTCGATTTAATCAATTTTAAAGGTATTGTTTGGAATGAAGACGATATGGGCATGACCTATACCGAAGTAGATATTCCAAGCGATATTTTAGAAGAAGCTAAAGATTTCAGAGGAAAACTTTTAGAAGCAGTTGCTGAGTTTGATGACACTCTGATGGAAAAGTATTTTGAAGATGAAAACTCATTGACAGAACGAGAAATTTTGGCTGCTCTTCGACAAGCTACTATTGCTGGAAAAGTAGTTCCAATGATGTGTGGCTCAGCGTTCAAAAATAAAGGGGTTCAAACCATGCTTGATATGGTAATGGAGATTTTACCTTCCCCTGTTGATACTGAAGCCATCAAAGGGACCAATCCAAAAACTGACTCTGAGGAAAGCAGAAAACCAAATACAGATGAACCATTTGCTAGTTTAGCTTTTAAAATTGCCACAGACCCTTACGTAGGTAGGTTATGCTTTACTAGGGCTTATTCTGGTGTGCTTCAATCGGGTTCCTATGTGCTAAATACGCGAACAAACAAAAAAGAGCGTATTTCTAGAATTTTTCAAATGCACGCCAACAAGCAAAATCAAATCGATCAATTGCAAGCGGGTGATATTGCTGCGTTAGCTGGTTTTAAAGATATTAGAACAGGTGACACCCTTTGTGCGGAAAATGCACCAATAGTTCTGGAATCGATGGATTTTCCAGACCCAGTAATTGGTATTGCCGTAGAGCCAAAGACTCAAAAAGACATGGATAAGTTAGGTGTTGCGTTAGGAAAGTTGGCAGAAGAAGATCCTACCTTCACAGTAAAATCTGATGAAGATTCTGGCCAAACAATTATTTCTGGAATGGGAGAGTTGCACCTCGATATTATTATCGATCGTCTTAAAAGAGAATTTGGTGTGGAGTGCAATCAGGGAGCTCCTAAAGTGGCTTATAAAGAATCTGTCACTTCATCCATTACACTACGTGAAACATACAAGAAACAATCTGGTGGTCGAGGTAAATTTGCTGATATTCAGTTCGAATTATCACCAGTTGATAGTGACTTTGAGGGCGAAGGACTTCAGTTTATTGACGAAATTAAAGGTGGGTCTATCCCCAAAGAATTTATTCCTTCCGTTGAAAAAGGTTTCAAACAAGCCATGCAAAATGGTGTCTTAGCTGGCTATGAGGTTGATACATTGAAAGTAAGACTGTTTGATGGCTCATTTCACGATGTAGATTCTGACCAACTTTCGTTTGAGATATGTTCCAAATTAGCCTTTAAAAATGCTTGTAAACAAGCCAATCCAGTTCTTTTAGAACCCATTATGAAAGTTGAAGTTGTAACACCTGAACAAAATATGGGTGATGTTGTTGGCGACTTAAACAGAAGACGAGGAATTATGCAAGGAATGGATAGCCGAAATGGTGCTGAAGTGGTCAAGGCACACGTTCCTCTTTCAGAAATGTTCGGATATGTTACTACATTAAGAACAATTTCCTCAGGAAGAGCAACATCAACTATGGAGTTCTCCCATTACGCCGAGTGTCCTACAAATGTTTCAGAGGCCGTTATCTCGGAGGTAAAAGGTTTAAAACAAAGTTAAATTTACTAAGATGAATCAGAAAATTAGAATAAAACTTCAATCTTACGACCACAACCTTGTGGATAAGTCCGCTGAGAAGATTGTCAAGACAGTCAAATCGGCTGGAGCAGTAGTAAGTGGTCCTATTCCACTACCTACACACAAGCGTATATATACTGTATTGCGTTCTCCGCACGTCAACAAAAAGTCTAGAGAGCAATTTCAGTTGTGTGCCCATAAAAGATTAATGGATATTTATTCTACATCATCGAATACCATCGACGCTCTAATGAAGTTAGAGTTGCCAAGCGGTGTAGATGTTGAAATAAAAGTGTGATAGTTTTTAAAAAGTAAAAAGACAAAACAATGTCAGGAATTATCGGTAAAAAAGTAGGTATGACAAGTATTTTTGATGACAATGGAAAAAATATTCCATGTACTGTCATTGAAGCTGGTCCGTGTGTCATTACGCAAATAAAAACACAAGAAGTAGATGGCTACAGTGCCTTTCAGTTGGGATATGACGATCAAAAAGAAAGTAGAGTTAACAAACCGAAACTAGGTCACTTTAAAAAATCAAAGTCATCTCCTAAAAAGAAACTTGTCGAATTCAAAAACTTTGATGGTGACCTACAGTTAGGCGATTCTGTGACAGTTGACATTTTTGAGGAAGGAGAATATGTTGATGTGGTTGGCACATCTAAAGGGAAAGGGTTTCAAGGTGTCGTGAAGCGATATAATTTCCGTGGTGTAGGTGATGCCACTCATGGTCAGCACAATAGAATGCGTGCTCCAGGATCAATTGGTGCAGCATCCTATCCGGCACGTGTTTTTAAGGGTATGCGTATGGCAGGACAGATGGGAAATGCACGAGTGAAAGAAACCAACCTAATGGTAATGAAAATTTTTCCAGAAAAGAACCTTTTATTAGTTAAAGGTGCTGTTCCTGGACCTAAAAATTCATATGTAATTGTAGAAAAATAATGGAGTTAGCAGTATACAATATCGACGGTCAAAAAACGTCCAAGAAAGTGAAGTTAAACAAATCTATTTTTGGAGTAGAGCCAAACAATCATGCTATCTATCTTGATGTTAAACAATTTCTTGCCAATCAGCGACAAGGAACTCACAAAGCTAAAGAGAGGGGAGAAATCACGGGGTCAACTCGAAAAATTAAAAAACAAAAAGGAACAGGAACCGCTCGAGCAGGTTCAATAAAGAATCCATTGTTCAGAAGTGGTGGTAGAGTATTTGGCCCTCAACCTCGAGATTATAGTTTTAAGTTGAATAAAAAGGTGAAGCGATTAGCTAGAATATCGGCCTTATCGTTAATGGCTAAGGACAAGAATATCACTGTTTTAGAAGACTTTGACTTTCAATCACCAAAAACTAAAAAATACATTGATTTACTTTCAAAGTTAAATCTTGATGGTAAAAAAACACTTCTCGTACTAGGTGAGCCAAGCAATAATATTGTTCTTTCAGCAAGAAACATAGCAAAGACCAATGTCACAACCTCAACCAATTTAAACACCTACGATATTATGAATGCAGGTAACATTTTATTGGTTGAAAGTTCTGTAGAGAAAATAGAAAACAGTTTAAGTTAAGTATCATGAGTATTTTAATAAAACCTATCATCACTGAAAAAATGACCGCCGATGGAGAACGATTCAATCGCTACGGTTTTGTGGTTGACAGAAATGCCAACAAGATCGAGATAAAAGGAGCTGTTGAGCAAGCATACGGTGTGACGGTCAATGCTGTTAGAACCATGAACTACGCAGGGAAATCCAAAAGTCGTTTTACGAAAGCTGGTGTGATAAGTGGTAGGACCAGTCATTTCAAAAAAGCAGTGGTTCAGCTAGCAGAAGGAGATAGCATAGACTTTTACAGTAATATCTAATAAAGAAAAAGATGGGACTAAGAAAATTAAAACCAACCACTCCGGGTCAGCGATTTAAAGTAGTTAATGATTTTGAAAACTTGACCACCGGTAATAATCCAGAAAAATCTCTGATTTTGAAAAAATCAAAATCTGGAGGAAGAAACAATTCTGGTAAAATGACTATGCGATACACTGGTGGTGGTCACAAAAAAAGATATAGAGTTATCGATTTTAAAAGAAACAAATTTGGAATTCCAGCAACGGTTAAGTCCGTTGAATACGATCCAAATCGTTCGGCATTCATCGCTTTGTTATTTTACTCAGATGGAGAGAAAAGATATATCATTTGCCCTAACGGCTTAAAAGTTGGACAAACAATTGTTTCAGGAAAAGAAGCAACGCCTGAAATCGGTAATGCCATGTACCTTTCTGATATACCATTAGGTGCAACGATTCATAATATAGAATTGAAACCTGGTCAAGGTGGCACCTTGGTTCGAAGCGCAGGAAGTTATGCCCAGCTTATGGCTAGAGATGGTAAGTATGCGACTGTTAAATTAGCTTCAGGAGAAGTTAGAATGATTCTTCAAACTTGCCTAGCTACCATTGGAACTGTTTCTAATTCAGAACACAACCTTCAAAACTTTGGCAAAGCAGGTCGTTCTCGATGGTTAGGTAGAAGACCACGCACACGAGCTGACGCCATGAACCCTGTCGATCATCCAATGGGCGGGGGCGAAGGAAGAGCTTCGGGAGGTCACCCTCGATCCAGAAAAGGAATTCCAGCTAAAGGATACAAAACTCGAGCAAAGAAAAATGCCTCTGATAAATTTATAGTTGAAAGACGTAAAAAATAATATTATGCCAAGATCATTAAAAAAAGGACCATATATTCACTACAAACTTCAAAAGAAAGTCGAAGATAATTTATCTTCAGGAAAGAATAGCGTAATAAAAACCTGGTCACGTGCTTCTATGATTTCGCCCGATTTTGTGGGTCAAACCATAGCTGTTCACAATGGAAGACAATTCATACCCGTTTTTATCACTGAAAATATGGTTGGTCATAAATTAGGCGAATTTTCACCAACAAGAACGTTTAGAGGTCATTCCGGTAACAAGAAAAAATAAGTACAATGGGAGTAAGAAAACGAAATAGAGCTCAAGCAATTAAGGAAGCCAAAAAGAGTGTGGCCTTTGCAAAATTGAACAATTGCCCAACCTCACCAAGAAAAATGAGGTTAGTGGCCGATATTATTCGAGGTGTTGACATTGAAAAAGCACTTAATGTATTAAAATTTAACGGAAAAGAAGCATCCAATCGATTAGAAAAGCTTTTACTCTCTGCCATCTCCAATTGGGAATCTAAAAATGAAGGTCAAAAAATTGAAGATAGCCATTTGTTTGTCAAAGAAATTACTGTTGACAGTGGAAGAATGTTGAAGCGTATTCAGCCAGCTCCACAAGGAAGAGCACATAGAATTAGAAAGAGATCAAATCACGTTACTCTAACATTAGGAAGTAGAAAACAAGAAAACCAAGAATCATAATGGGACAAAAAACAAATCCAATAGGCAATCGATTAGGATACATCCGAGGATGGGACTCTAACTGGTATGGTGGAAGAGTATATGGAGATAAAATTGCCGAAGACAGTAAGATTCGTCAATACATAGGTGTTCGACTTTCAAATGCAAGTGTCGCTCGTGTAGTCATAGAACGAACCTTAAAAATGGTTACCGTAACAATTCACACTGCCCGTCCAGGAATTATTATAGGTAAGGGTGGACAAGAAGTGGATAAGCTCAAAGAAGAGCTCAAAAAAATCACCAAAAAAGATGTCCAAATTAACATTTTCGAAGTCAAGCGACCTGAGCTTGATGCGACTCTTGTAGCCGCTAGTATTGCTCGTCAGATAGAAGGTAGAATTTCATTCCGAAGAGCTATCAAAATGGCACTTGCTAGTACAATGCGAATGGGGGCGGAAGGAATAAAAGTTAAAATTTCAGGCCGTTTAAATGGTGCTGAAATGGCACGTTCTGAAATGTTTAAAGACGGAAGAACACCCTTGCACACTTTTAGAGCCGACATCGACTATGCCATTGAAGAAGCACATACTACTTACGGAAGAATTGGTATAAAAGTTTGGATTTGCAAAGGCGAAGTATATGGAACAAGAGATTTATCTCCAAATGTTGGATTATCCAAAGCTGGCGGAGGCAAACAAGGCGGTAAATTTAAAAGAAACAGAAAATAAATTCAGATAAAGAGTAATCATTATGTTACAGCCCAAGAAGACAAAGTTTAGAAAAATGCAAAAGGGTCGCATGAAAGGCAATGCCCAAAGAGGAAGTCAGTTAGCATTTGGCTCTTTTGGAATAAAAGCATTAGAAGAAACCTGGATTAGTGCTCGTCAAATTGAGGCTGCCCGTATCGCAGTTACCCGTTATATGAAAAGGCAAGGACAAGTCTGGATACGAATTTTTCCAGATAAGCCCATTACTTCAAAACCCGCCGAAGTAAGAATGGGTAAAGGAAAAGGAGCTCCCGATTATTGGGCAGCAGTCGTAAGACCAGGAAGAGTACTTTTTGAATGTGAAGGGGTTTCTAAAGAAATTGCTCAAGAAGCATTGAGATTAGCCGCTCAGAAGTTACCAATAAAAACAAAATTTATCGTTCGTAGAGACTACGTCGAAGCGCAATAACATAATACTATGAAACAGGCAGTAATAAAAGAAATGACGACCGATGAACTTCATGAACTTGTGGATGCTGAACGAGCTCGACTAGAAAAAATGAAAATAAACCACACAGTTTCACCTCTTGAAAATCCCAAACAAATAACGTTTTCTAGAAAAACAATAGCAAGGGTTATGACAGAGTTAAAAAAACGAGAAATAAAGGACGCATAATTTATAGACAAATGAGAAACCTAAGAAAGGAACGAATAGGTATTGTAACGAGCGACAAAATGGATAAATCCGTTGTAGTTTCTGTTGAACGAAGAGAAAAACACCCTTTGTATGGAAAGTTTGTTGTGAAAACAAGCAAGTTTACTGCTCACGACGAAAAGAATGAGAGCAAGTCCGGAGACAAAGTAAAAATTATGGAAACTCGACCAATCAGTAAAAACAAATGCTGGAGGTTAGTTGAAATATTAGAAAGAGCTAAATAAAATGATACAACAAGAAAGTAGATTAAACGTAGCTGATAATTCAGGAGCCAAAGAAGTACTTTGTATTAAGGTACTCGGTGGTACAAAAAGAAGATACGCTTCTATTGGCGATACGATTGTAGTTACTGTTAAAGATGCCATTCCGGCTGGAAATATCAAAAAAGGAACTGTTGCCAAAGCTGTTGTGGTTCGAACTAGAAAAGAAATACGTCGTCAAGACGGATCATACATTCGTTTCGACGATAATGCATGCGTTTTATTAAACCCTGCTGGCGAAATGAGAGGAACCCGTATTTTTGGTCCCGTTTCTCGAGAGTTAAGAGATAGACAATTCATGAAAATTTTATCATTAGCACCAGAGGTACTATAAAAAAAGAACTATCATGTCGAAATTACACATAAAAAAAGGAGATACAGTAAAAGTAATAGCTGGAAATTCCAAAGGACAAGAAGGAAAAGTTATTGAAATGCAAATCTCTAAACAAAGAGCACTGGTTGAAGGTGTTAATATGGTATCAAAGCATACCAAGCCCAATGCAGCCAGTCCTCAAGGAGGTATCATCAAACAAGAAGCATCTATACATATTTCTAACCTCATGTTGGTCGATCCAAAATCTGGGGAAGCCACAAGAATAGGACGTAAAATAGATGATAAATCAGGAAAGTTAACACGATATTCTAAAAAGACAGGGGAGGTAATAAAGTAATGTACACACCAAGATTAAAATCAAAGTATTCTGAAGAAATTGTAGGAAATCTACAAAAAAAGTATTCCTATAAATCATCAATGCAAGTACCAAAACTCTTGAAAATATGCTTAAATCAAGGGTTGGGAGACGCTGTTTCCGATAAAAAGATGGTCGAACAAGCCTGTGATGAAATGACATTAATCACTGGTCAAAAAGCGGTAGCTACCAAGTCTAAAAAAGACATTTCTAACTTCAAATTAAGAAAGGGAATGCCAATAGGAGCTAGAGTTACCCTTCGCGGAGATAAGATGTACGAATTTTTAGAAAGACTCATCACCGCATCATTACCCAGAGTTCGTGACTTTAGAGGAATTAGTGCCAGTGGTTTTGACGGTAGAGGGAATTATAACCTTGGTATCAAAGAGCAAATTATTTTCCCAGAGATAAATATTGACAAAGTCAACAAAATTACTGGTATGGACATCACCTTTGTTACAAGTGCAAATACCGATGACGAAGCAAAAAGTTTACTAACAGAATTTGGTTTACCATTTAAAAAATAAAACATGGCAAAAGAATCAATGAAAGCGAGAGAAGTCAAGCGTCAAAAGCTAGTTGACAAGTATGCTGAAAAAAGAGCAGCATTAAAAGCAGCTGGCGATTACGAAGGACTTCAAAAATTACCTAAAAATGCCTCACCGGTACGATTACACAACAGATGTAAACTTACTGGACGACCAAAAGGTTACATGAGACAATTTGGCATTTCTAGGGTTACATTTCGTGAAATGGCAAATAATGGATTAATTCCAGGAGTTAAAAAAGCAAGCTGGTAATCAAAATAAATCAAAAAACATGAACACAGATCCGATAGCAGATTACTTAACGCGAATAAGAAATGCCGCCAAAGCGGGACACAAAGTGGTTAATATTCCTGCTTCAAACACCAAAAAAGAAATGACCAAAATCCTAAAAGATAAAGGTTACATCTTGAATTACAAGTTTGAAGAAGATAATAAGCAAGGGAATATAAAAATTGCCTTGAAATATAATGGTTCACTGCCCGCCATAGAAAAATTGGAGCGTGTGAGCAAACCAGGGTTGAGAAAATATACTAATAATCAAACAATGCCTCGAGTCTTAAACGGTCTTGGTATTGCTATTTTATCTACCTCCAAAGGAGTAATGACAGACAAGGAAGCCAAAAAATTAAACGTTGGCGGTGAAGTATTGTGCTACGTATATTAAAAATTTAATAAACTAAAGAAATGTCGAGAATAGGAAATAATCCAATAGATATACCACAAGGAGTGAGTATCACAAAAGGTGAAAATAATTCCGTAGTAGTGAAAGGCAAGTTAGGAGAAATTTCAAAATCATTTCACCCTGATATTGAGGTAACTATTGAAGATACTTCAATATCTCTAAAACGTCCCACTGATAGCAAAGAGCACAAGTCTTTTCATGGGCTAACCAGATCATTACTTAACAACATGGTCATTGGAGTTCATGAAGGATTCAAAAAACAGCTTGAATTAGTTGGGGTTGGGTATAGAGCTAGCAACTCTGGTCAAAAATTGGAATTGTCATTAGGATTTTCACACAACGTAATTTTTGAAATTCCCTCGGAAGTCAAAATAGAAACTCAGTCTGAAAAAGGACAAAATCCAATTATTACATTAACATCAATTGATAACCAGCTTTTAGGAGCTGTAGCTGCTAAAATTCGTTCTCTCAGAAAGCCAGAACCCTATAAAGGAAAAGGCATCAAGTTTGTTGGAGAGCAATTGAGAAGAAAGGCAGGTAAAACCGCCGCTAAATAATATATAATCCATCAATTATGGCATTTTCAAAAGAATCAAGAAGGAGTAAAATCAGAAAAAAAATCAGAGCCAAGTTGTCGGGAACTGCCCAGACACCACGTTTGGCTGTATATCGAAGTAATAAAGAAATTTATGCTCAGGTCATTGACGATGTCAATGGAAAGACACTTGCATCTGCTTCATCCAAAGAGGTGGAGGGAACAAAAATTGATCAAGCGACTCAAGTTGGTAAATTAATCTCTGAAAAGAGCTTAGCCGCAGGCATTACTAAAGTCGTCTTTGACAGAGGTGGTTATTTATTCCACGGTCGAATTAAAGCATTAGCTGAAGGTGCTCGAGAATCAGGATTAAACTTTTAAGAAAATTATACATGTCTAATTTAAGCAGAATAAAATCAACCGACATTGAATTAACCGACAGACTAGTTGGTATTCAGCGAGTTACTAAAGTTACCAAGGGAGGTCGTACCTTTAGTTTTTCGGCTATTGTAGTAGTTGGCGATGGTAATGGGATAGTAGGTCATGGTTTAGGTAAATCTCAGGAGGTAACGGTTGCCATAAGCAAAGCCATTGATGCTGCCAAGAAAAACCTTGTTAAAGTAGCTATTCACAAAGGAACTATTCCTCACGAACAAGAAGCTAAGTTTTCAGGATCACAAGTACTTATCAAACCCGCATCCAATGGTACAGGTGTAAAAGCTGGAGGTGCTATGCGTGCCGTTTTAGAAAGTGCTGGAATTCATGATGTTTTGGCTAAATCGAAGGGATCCTCCAATCCTCACAATCTTGTCAAGGCGACTATGAAAGCCCTAGAATCTTTGAGAAGTCCTAGCCAAATTGCCAATCAACGTGGTGTTAACATAGAAACAGTTTTTAACGGATAAATTTGAACTGATGACTAAAATAAAAGTAACACAAGTAAAAAGTAAAATCGGAAGACCCGAAAGGCAGAAAAGAACAATAGCTGCTTTGGGACTAAAAAAAATAAATCATAGCGTTGAGCATGAAGCCACTCCACAAGTATTAGGCATGGTTAAACAAGTGGCTCATTTGTTAAAAGTAGAAGAAATAAAATAAGTTTAATAAACGATGGATTTAAGTAATTTAACTCCGGCAAAGGGGTCTGTAAAAAATAAAAAGAGAATTGCACGTGGTGAAGGTTCCAAAAAAGGTGGCACATCCACTCGAGGACATAAAGGTGCTAAGTCTCGTTCAGGATATTCTAAAAAAATAGGATTTGAAGGAGGGCAAATGCCACTACAAAGGCGAGTTCCAAAATTCGGATTTACCAACCCTAATCGAAAGGAATATAGAGGTATTAATTTACACACCTTACAATCCCTTTTTGATAATAAGAAAATAAAAGATACAGTTGATTTAGAAATCTTAATTTCAAATGGTCTTGCTCACAAAAACGATTTGGTAAAAATTCTAGGACGAGGTGAATTGACGGCAAAGTTGAATATAACTGTTCATGGCTTTTCAGCATCAGCAAAAGCCGCTATTGAATCCGTGGGCGGCTCTGCTACAACATTGTAAAAACGACTATGAAAAATTTAATAAGTACAATAAAGAACATCTGGAAAATTGAGGAGTTGAGAACCCGAATTATAGTCACATTAGGTTTTATTCTCATATACAGATTAGGTGCACAAGTTCCACTACCTGGAATTGATGCTGGTGTATTGGCAGCCGCCAATGAAGCCAGCGGAGGTCCTGATGGACTTTTGGGTCTGTTGAATTTATTTACTGGAGGAGCTTTTGCTCAAGCATCCATTTTTGCACTTGGAATTATGCCTTACATCTCTGCTTCAATTGTTATTCAATTGATGGGTGTTGCGGTGCCTTATTTTCAAAAACTACAGAGAGAGGGAGAAAGTGGAAGAAGAAAGATAAACAACATCACACGTTATCTAACAATATTAATCACAGGTTTTCAAGCGCCTGGTTTCGTTTCCAATCTTAAAAGTCAGTGGTTAAATAAGCCCATTGAGTTAGCTGACGGAACCATTGGCTATGTCTTTGTTAATAACGAAGCAACCTTCTTCTTTTCATTAATGTCAGTTATTGTTTTAGTTACTGGAACTATGTTTGTCATGTGGTTAGGCGAAAAAATAACGGATAGAGGTATAGGAAATGGAATATCATTAATTATAATGATCGGTATTATCGCTGCTCTTCCAGGATCTTTATTTGCTGAGTTTGCGGCATCCCTAGAGAGTCAGGGTGGCGGATTAGTCATTTTCTTAATTGAAATTTTAGCTTTATTACTCGTAATATTAGTGAGTATTTTATTAGTTCAAGGAACGCGAAGAATACCTGTCAATTTTGCTAAAAGAGTTGTAGGAAATAAGCAATACGGCGGTGTCAGACAATACATTCCATTAAAAGTCAACGCCTCAGGTGTGATGCCTATTATTTTTGCTCAAGCCATTATGTTTGTTCCTATCACTTTGGTTGGGTTTTCTGAATCGGAAACACTTCAAGGTTTTGCAGCGGCCTTTACAGATTTTGCTGGATTTTGGTACAATTTTGTGTTCTTCTTTATGATTGTCATCTTCACTTATTTTTATACAGCTATCACGGTAAATCCAAAGCAAATGGCCGATGATATGAAGAAAAATGGTGGGTTTATTCCTGGTGTTAAGCCAGGTCGTAAGACAGCCGAATTTTTAGATGATGCAATGTCAAAAATTACACTACCCGGATCTCTATTTTTAGCGTTTGTGGCTATCCTTCCCGCCTTCGCTATGCAATTTGGGGTCAATCAAGGTTTCGCTCAATTTTATGGTGGAACCTCATTATTAATTATGGTAGGTGTTGTGTTGGATACACTTCAACAAATAGAAAGTCACTTGTTGATGCGTCATTATGACGGTTTGACAAGTACTGGAAGGATAAAAGGAAAGTCATCTGGAATGATGGCACAATAACACTTGTTCGATGATCTTTTTAAAGACCGACGAAGAAGTAGAATTGATAAGAAAAAGTTCTTTACTTGTTGCAAAGGTACATGCTGAAATTGCCGATATGATTCAGCCTGGTGTCACGACTCTTGAGTTAGACATTCGAGCAGAAGAATTTATTCGCGATTTTGGTGGGGTTCCAGCTTTCAAAGGATACAATGGTTTTCCGAACACCCTATGCATGTCTCCTGACAGTCAAGTTGTTCATGGCATTCCTAGCGATGTTCCACTTGAGGAAGGTACTATTTTGTCTGTTGATTGTGGAGTGTTAATGAATGACTTTTACGGCGATTCTGCATACACTTATGCGGTAGGTGAAATCACTCAAGAAAAACAACACCTGCTTGACGTTACTAAGGAATGTTTGATAAAAGGTATCGAACAAGCTGTTGTAGGAAATCGTATCGGTGATATAAGCTATGCCATACAACAACACGCTGAAGTTAATCATTATGGAGTTGTTCGTGAGTTGGTGGGACATGGAGTAGGCACACAATTACATGAAAGCCCCGAGGTACCAAATTACGGTAAAAGAGGCAGAGGGCCTAAATTACAAAACGGACTGGTTATAGCTATTGAACCCATGATTAATATGGGAGTTAAACAAATACGACAACATAACGATGGATGGACCATAACAACTGCCGATAATAAACCTTCTGCACATTTTGAACATACCGTAGTTGTCAGACAAGGAAAAGCGGATGTATTATCAAGTTTTGAATGGATTGAAGAAAAATTGAATAAACAGTAAGATGGCCAAACAGGCACACATAGAACAAGATGGAGTCATTACTCAAGCACTTTCTAACGCAATGTTTAGAGTAGAGCTCGAGAATGGGCATGTCATAACAGCTCATATCTCTGGAAAAATGCGAAAATTTTATATCAAACTTTTGCCTGGAGATAAAGTAAAGTTGGAAATGTCACCATACGATTTAACAAAAGGAAGAATAACTTACAGATATTAAAGAAAAATGAAAGTAAGAGCATCACTAAAAAAAAGAAGCGAGGATTGTAAAATAGTCCGACGAAAAGGTCGCTTGTATGTAATTAATAAAAAGAACCCTAAGTTTAAACAACGTCAAGGTTAACAAAACAAATATAAATGGCTAGAATTGCAGGTATAGATTTACCAAAAAACAAAAGAGGCATTATAGGTTTAACCTATATATTTGGAATTGGTCCAAGTGTTGCCAAAGAAATACTAGATAAAGCTGGTATTGACCACAGCGTCAAAGTTCAAGATTGGAACGACAAGCAACTCTCCGATATACGTCAGATCATAGGTGACGAGATTAAAGTCGAAGGCGAATTGCGTTCAGAAATTCAAATGAATATAAAACGCTTGATGGACATAGGTTCTAACAGAGGGATAAGACATCGTTCGGGTTTACCATTAAGAGGTCAACGAACAAAAAATAACTCAAGAACCAGAAAAGGAAAAAGAAAAACAGTTGCTAACAAAAAGAAGGCAACTAAATAATCACTGAATTATGGCGAAAACAAATCAGAAAAAGAGAACTGTTAAAGTAGATGCTATCGGGCAAGCCCATATTCAAGCCACCTTTAACAACATTATTATTTCCTTAACAAACAATCAGGGACAAGTAATTTCATGGTCTTCTGCTGGTAAAATGGGATTCAGAGGGTCAAAGAAAAATACACCCTATGCCGCCCAAACAGCTGCTGAAGATTGCGCTACTAAGGCCTATGAGGCAGGATTAAGGAAAGTAAAGGTTTTTGTCAAAGGCCCTGGTGCTGGTCGTGAATCCGCAATAAGGACTTTACACAACACTGGCATAGTCGTTACCGAAATTGTTGACATCACACCAATTCCGCATAACGGTTGCCGTCCACCAAAACGAAGAAGAGTTTAATTACATTGAAATAATTATTATATATGGCTAGATACAGAGGTCCTCAATCCAAAATTGCAAGACGATTTAACGAACCAATTTTTGGTCCCGACAAGGCATTAGAAAGAAAAAGCTATGGCCCCGGTCAACACGGAAATAACAGAAGAGCAAAAAAATCAGAATATGCTACTCAGTTAGCCGAAAAGCAAAAGGCAAAATATACCTATGGTATTTTAGAAAAGCAGTTTTCTAACCTGTTTAAAGAAGCATCGAGAAGAAAAGGAATTACTGGTGAGATACTTTTACAATTGTGCGAAACTCGTCTCGATAATATCGTATATCGTTTAGGAATAGCTCCCTCTCGTCGAGCTGCCCGACAATTAGTTACCCATCGACACATTACCGTCAATGGAACTATTGTCAATATTCCTTCTTACTCCCTAAATGCAGGAGACACCATTTCAGTAAGAGAAAAATCTAAATCATTAGAGGTTATATCCACTTCCTTAATGAATTTATCCGACCGATGTGAATATGTTGAATGGAATCCCGATTTAATGAGTGGAAAATTAACAGCTATTCCTCAACGAGAACAGATTTCGGAAAATATTAAAGAACAACTTATCGTTGAATTATATTCTAAATAATAACTAAATC
>CAXDOW010000042.1:0-15914 GCA_963991165.1 uncultured Flavobacteriales bacterium
GAATTGGGAAATAGCAAATATAAGATTAAACAACTAAAAATGTATGATATTTTGCGGTAAGGGCAGTTTTAATTATATTAGGCAATCAGAATATTAATTTAAACCAATTTGTCATGAGAAACATACTCTTTTTTTTACTGTTTAGTCCGGCTGTTTTTGCTCAGTCAGTACCAATTAAAAATACTCACAATCAGGAAGTTCCTTTGTTGATTTTTGAACGACCGGCAGGAATAGATGAACTACTTGAACGAGAAGTTGATAAAAACGAATTTTTCGAATTTGGTAGATTCATATACTGTGATATGTCCCCCAAATCACACGGTGAATGGACATTGAATGCTGATAAAAAAACTTGGCGTTTGGCTTTGAACGCAAAAGATTCTAAAGGCATTTCCTTGTATTTTGATCAGTTTTGGATACCATCTACAGGTAGCTTAACAATTTATAACGCCGATAAAAGCAAAAAAATTGGTCCATTCACCTCAAAACACAATCATAACTCTGGGGTGTTTGCAACAGAATTAATTAATGATGAGACCATAATTTTAGAATACGTTCAGCCCCATTCTGAAAGCGATGAATTGATACTACATATTGATAAATTTGTTTATGCATACAGAAGTCTAGGCCCTCTAAATGGTTACAATACTTCTCAATCATGTGAAGTAAATGCCAATTGCTCGGAAGGGGATGATTGGCACGATCAAAAAAAATCGATATGTAGAATTCAGATTCCGTATAATGGTGGAGTAGGGCTATGTACTGGATCTCTAATCAATAATACCTCTAACAATTGCACTCCTTATGTTTTATCAGCCGATCATTGCTTTAATGGTGGCAATATATCCTCTAACAGTTTGAATCAATCTATTTTTTACTTTAATTATTATTCTGAAGATTGTGCAAACTCTGTTCCAGTCTCTACGAAGTCCATTACAGGATGTCAAAAAGTTTCGAATAGTGGTAATCAAGGAGCTAATGGAGATTCTGATTTTTTTCTTGTCAAATTAAATAGTGAGCCCGATTTTGATCCATTCTACTCTGGTTGGGATCGAACTAATGTAGCAGCAAACTCAGGTGTTGGAATTCACCATCCCAATGGTGATATTATGAAAATATCGACTTACAACAGTTCACTTGTTTCATCTTTTTTTGGGTCTGGTACCGATAACACAACACATTGGAAAGTGATATGGAGCCAAACAGATAATGGACATGGCGTAACTGAAGGAGGGTCGTCGGGTTCTCCTATTTTCAACCAAAACAAACACATTGTAGGTCATTTGACAGGGGGGGGGTCTTATTGTATGGCATCAACAAGTCCTGACGTATATGGAAAAGTATGGCATGCCTGGGATCAAATGGGTATTATCCCAGTGAAACAGCTAAAATTTTGGTTAGACTCCTTAAACACAGGGGTTACTACATTGGATGGTAGCTATTGTAATCGATCTGATACAACAAGCATCGCAAACAATCAGTTAATGAGTCATTTTGATGTATATCCTAATCCAACTGAGGGGCGATTTAACTTACTTAGTAAGGACCATGGAACGGTAATGATCTATAATATGCTTTCAGAATTAGTCTATCGTATTGAAAAAGAGGAAAACTCTATGATTATAGAACTTTCAAAACTTACTCCTGGAATTTATTTTATTCATTTCAATAATAGTATTAAAAAGCTAATTTTGCACTAATCAATAACAAGTGAATAGTGCATTTTTCGGAACAAGAGCTTGATAGAATTATCGAAATGGCATGGGAGGACAGAACTCCTTTTGAAGCCATTGAACTACAATTTAACTTGAAAGAAAATCAGGTGCGTCAGCTTATGCGAAAACACCTTAAATCTAGCTCCTTTATCATGTGGAGAAAGCGAGTAAAGAAAAGGCGTACCAAACATCTATTGTTGAGAGGGTTTCAAAACGGACGTTTTAAGTCTTACAATCAGAAATAAACTTTTGAAACGGTTTTCAAGCCAAAAGAAAAAATCTTAAATCTCATCTAAGAGTTGATTTATTTTTTGGCAGGCATCTATGATTTCTTGTGGGGTAATAACTAAGGGAGGAGAAATTCTGACTGTTTTGTCATTGAACAAAAAGAAGAACATTATGAGCCCTTTTTCATATCCTTTTTCAACTACTTTTTGACATATTTCGGCACTTTCAAAAACAATTCCTAGCATAAGTCCCTTTCCTTTAATCTCTTTAATTTTTGGATGAATCAAATGCTTTCTGAACAAGGCTTCTTTTTGTAAAACAGTAGATATTATAGAAGGTTTTTCTAGAAGAACTTCTAGCGTAGCTAAAGCGGCAGCGCAACACACAGGATGACCGCCAAAAGTAGTTATATGACCTAATTTTGGTTGATCTTTGAGGGTGTCCATACGATCTTTAGAACTAATAAAACAACCAATAGGCATACCTCCGCCCATTCCTTTAGCAAGGCATAAAATATCGGGTGTTACATTAAATGTATTTAAGGCAAAAAGCTGACCGGTTCTTCCAAATCCTGTTTGTATTTCATCGAAAATTAACAATGTACCCGTTTCATTACATTTTGATCGTAGAGCCGACAACCAACGTTTTGGGGGTAATGTAAAACCAGTAGCTCCTTGTATAGGTTCAACTACAACGGCCGCTGTATTATTATCAATAGCTTCTAGTTGTTCAATGTTTCCATAATCTAGAAGATAGCAATCGGGAAGTAATGGTCTGTATTTGGTTTTGTAAGTTTCTGTTCCCATAAGACTCAGAGCCCCATGCGTACTTCCATGATAACTATTATTGAATGAGATGATTTTTGGTCTTGCTGTTAGTCGTTTGGCAAGTTTCATTGCTCCTTCAATGGCTTCGGCTCCTGAGTTTACAATATAGGTGCAGTTCAGCGATTCTGGTAGTTGGTCTATCAATAGTTTTGATAGCTGATACTGTGGTGTTTGAACATATTCGCCATATACCATGATATGGGCATATTTCTCTAATTGATGATGGATGCTATGTATCACTTTAGGGTGTCCGTGCCCTAAAGTACATGCTGATACACCAGCTACTAAGTCCAAGTATTCATTTTGATTGATATCATAAATGTACATGCCTTGGGCATGAGAAATTTCCATCCCATTGGGGAATGGAGTGGTTTGGGCCTGATGATTAAAAAAAAGTGTTTGCCCTTCTGATTGTTTACTTTCTTTTGATTGACTGTAGGCAGGCATTTACAATATTTTGGGTTTTTAGACCATATTTTTCAAGCAATTGATCGGGTTTACCACTTTCTCCGAAGGAGTCATTAACTCCAACCATTTCGATTGGAGAAGGGTAGTGTTTACCGAGTACTTGGGCAATGCTATCTCCTAAACCTCCATTGAGCATGTGCTCTTCGGCAGTTACCACACATTGAGTCTTTTTTACTGATTTCAACACACTTTCTTGGTCAAGGGGTTTTATGGTATGAATATTTATAACTTCGGCCTGGATACCTTTTTCTTGCAATGATTTTTGGGCTTCTAGTGCTTCCCAAACCAAATGACCAGTCGCAAAGATACTAACGTCACTTCCTTCAGTCAATTGTACTGCTTGACCAATTTTAAAGACTTGATTTTCGGTCGTAAAATTAGGAACTTTTGGTCGGCCAAAGCGAAGATAAACAGGCCCTATATGTTCAGCAATGGCTATGGTGGCGGCTTTGGTTTGATTAAAGTCGCAAGTGTTAATAACAGTCATTCCCGGTAGCATTTTCATCATTCCAATATCTTCTAAAACTTGATGCGTGGCACCATCTTCTCCTAAGGTCAATCCTGCATGCGAGGCACATAGTTTTACATTTTTTCCAGAGTAGGCTATGGATTGTCTAATTTGGTCATAGACCCTAGAAGTAGAGAAATTGGCAAAAGTGCCTGTAAATGGAATGTGTCCGCCAATGGTTAGTCCAGCGGCAATTCCCATCATATTGGCTTCAGCGATACCAACTTGAAAAAAACGCTCAGGATAGGTGTTGGCAAAATCTGTCATTTTAAGAGAGCCAGTAAGGTCGGCACATAAAGCCACGACTTTGGGATTTATTTTTCCTAACTGACTGAGTCCTTCTCCAAAGCCAGATCGCGTATCTTTTAATTCCATATTATAATTTTATTGATGCCGTTTTTAGTGAACTTACTTTAAATTCTTTTTCTTTAGTATAAGCACTTTGCATAGCGTTCTTAGCACGATAAACAATTTTATACTTCCCAGGTAAAAGATAGAGACTTTGTTTACCTTTTATGGGTTTTAAATCGCATAACCACTCTAATTCGTTACCCATTTTGAAAAGACTTCCATATCCTTTTGAAGAAAACGATATTACGACAAGACCAGATTCGGGAATTTGGACCTTAGTTAGTTGGCTTTGTTTGATTTCTATGGTTTCATATATTCTAGGAAGTGTTAAGATTTCTAAGTCATATTTGCCTGTGAGGTAACGCTGTTTCGTATTTATATCTTGAATATTAAGTGTTTCGTGTTTGTTATTTTCCCTCACAATACATTTAACAGTTGTCTTGGTGTTATTTGTGTTAATACTTAATTCACCTTGAGAGGCATCAATAGGGATAATAGTATGTTTTCCTGGGGTCAGTTTCCACGCACCATCAGCATACGCGGGTGGCACGGTATGAGCTACCACTTTGTAACTCATGACAGGATCCAAAACAAGGGTATCTGGATTTCCTTTGCTGTTCATGGTATGCATCAAATTATATTGTAAAATACCTGAGTAGGCATCGTAGAAACTTAGGGCAACATTGGTCTCAGTAGGATTTTCGTTTTGATCCAGTAAATTGACTTGAGCAGTCGTGGAATTTAAAACCTGTGATACCACTACATTCAGTATCTCTCTAAATTGATCAGGATTTTTAGCGTCGTAAAAAGTACCTACACATTCAAAATCCTTTTTATATTCCTCATTCAATCCTATGCCTATGACAAATGGTTTTAAAATAATTTTTCGTTCCTGAAATAGTCTTGATACTGCGCAGGGGTCACCTCCACATTCTTCTATACCATCAGTAATTAAAATGACTACATTTCTAGAATCATCGATAGCAGTAGGAAAATCCAGTGCTCCCGATTCTAGAGCTTTCGCAATAGGGGTGGTCCCTTTTGGCCGCAGCGTTTCTAGTCTTTTTTTTATGGCTGGAATGGTATTTTTTCCGAAATCAACTTCCAGTTTGGTGTCTCGACAATCTTGTGGAGGAGAGGGCTTTTGATGACCGTAGCATCTTAAACCTACCTCTAAATTTTTAACACCTACCAAGCTGTCTAACATATCACTTAGTAGGGTTTTGGCAATTTTCATTCGCGTATTCCCTTCCCACTGAGCATACATGCTTTGAGATGCATCAAAAATGAATAGAACCCTTGTAATGGGAGATTTTTCGTTAGAATACACTTTACAAGAAAGTGAAAGGAAGAGCACAATAAGAAGTAAAGAAGGTATTTTTTTAAAAGAAACAGTCATTGTTTAGTAATCTCCTAATGTTTCAGGATTTTGATTAAGAGCTTCGAGCAGTTGTTCATCATTTGGTGCTACACCATGCCATTTGTGAGTTCCCATCATAAAATCAACACCGTTGCCCATTTCTGTATGCATAATAACACATATAGGAATACCATTGAAACACAGTCTTTTCGCTTCTTTTAAAACGTTTACTATAGCATTAATGTTGTTCCCTTCAGTAATTTCGATGACCTTCCAGCCAAAGGATTGAAATTTTTGTTGAAGATTTCCTAAATTCAAAACATCATCTGTTGAGCCATCTATTTGCTTTTTGTTATAGTCTATGGTGGCAATAATATTATCTACTTTTTTGGCTGAGGCATACATGACAGCTTCCCAAATTTGACCTTCCTGTAATTCGCCATCGCCATGCAGACTGTAAACAATGGAACGATCTTGATTTAATTTTTTACTCTGAGCTGCTCCAATAGCTACGGATAGCCCTTGTCCTAAAGAGCCACTAGCTACTCTAATACCAGGTAGTTTCTCATGAGTTGTGGGATGACCTTGAAGTCGAGAGTCAATGGTTCTGAAGGTTGAAAGCTCTGAAACATCAAAATAACCCGAACGAGCTAAAACACTGTAAAGTACTGGAGAAATATGACCGTTAGACAGAAAAAACAAATCCTCTCCAATGCCATCCATGTCGAAAGACTTGTGGTGATTCATCACCTCAAAGTATAAAGCCACCATAAATTCAGTACATCCCAAAGAACCGCCCGGATGTCCCGAGTTTTGAGCGTGAACCATTCTTACGATATCTCGTCTTACTTGAGAACAGATTGAAATGAGGTCTAACTTCATAGTATTAGATTACGACATCAAAAGTAAGTTAATAGCATCGTTAAATTACAATTGTTAATATTTTTGTAAAAAGTTTGATGGAGCTCATTATATTTGTCAAAATTTGAAATTATGGCTTTAAAATGTGGTATTGTGGGCTTGCCCAATGTAGGTAAGTCTACCTTATTCAATTGTTTGTCTAACGCCAAAGCTCAATCGGCCAATTTCCCCTTTTGTACTATTGAGCCAAATGTGGGTGTTATTACCGTTCCTGATCATAGATTAAATCAATTAGAAACTTTGGTTCAACCACAAAAAGTGATGCCAACTACTGTAGAAATAGTAGATATTGCCGGTTTAGTAAAGGGAGCTAGTAAAGGAGAAGGTTTGGGTAATAAGTTTTTAGCTAATATTAGAGAAACAGATGCTATTATTCATGTTTTGAGATGTTTTGAAAATGATAATATTGTTCATGTTGATGGTTCTGTAGATCCAATACGAGACAAAGAAACAATAGACACAGAGCTTCAACTCAAAGACTTAGAAGTTGTTGAAAAGAAGCTTCAGAAATATGAAAAACTAATGAGAACAGGTGACAAAAGTGCTAAGATAGTTGTTGAGGTTCTCACAAAATACAAGAACCATTTAGAACAAGGACAGTCTGTCAGAAGTATTTCTTTGGAGGAAAAAGAAAAAGAACACGTTGCTGATTTAATGTTGTTGACTGACAAACCAATTATGTATGTATGCAATGTAGATGAAGACTCGGTGAAGCAAGGAAACACTTTTGTAGAGCAAGTAAAAGAAGAGGTAAAAGATGAAAATGCGGCAGTTTTGTTGATAGCGGCATCAACCGAAGCCGATATTGCTGAGTTAGAAAGTTATGAGGAGCGACAACTTTTTTTAGAAGATTTAGGTTTAGACGAACCAGGAGTAAGTAAACTAATTCGTGCGGCTTACCAGTTGCTGGATTTATCTACTTATTTTACGGCAGGCCCAAAAGAAGTACGAGCATGGACCATCAAAAAAGGAACAAAAGCACCACAAGCAGCTGGTGTTATTCATAGCGATTTTGAAAAAGGATTTATTAGATCAGAGGTCATAAAATTTAATGATTTCGTAGAACTCGGTTCGGAGTTAGCATGCAAAGAGAGTGGCAAAATGTCAGTTGAAGGCAAAGACTACGTGGTCAACGACGGCGATATTATGCACTTTCGATTCAATACATGATAAGCTAATTGTTATATTTGTTAGATGAACTACATACTTTTTGATGAACATAGACATCATCTATTGCCATTAACATACACAAGACCTGTTTCTGAAATAAGATTGGGAATTTTAACAATTACAGAAAAATGGCAACACATGTTGTCTTCTTCTTTTTCTTTTCTTACCGAGGATTATTTAAGTGAAAAATACCCTTCAAAACTAACAAACGATAACCTGTGGATTAATGGCAGTATATGTCCTGACAAATCATTAGTACAAGCAATAACTTCATTAGAATTAGATCAATGTCTAAAAGGTAAAAACTCGATTATTGCCTACCGTAGTCAGAGTAATTCTATTCCTTCTAAAGCAATTGAATATCCACACGATTTTTTTCAATTGAAACGCTTACATGAGATCTTTACATTTAACGAACAATTCATTCATTCAGATTTCAAACTGTTAACTAACAATAGAACCTCACAGCCCATCAGTACTACAAATCAGTTAATTTCACCCGAAGGTATTTTCCTTGAAGAAGGTGCTGTTGTTGAATATGCTACTCTCAATGCCTCATACGGACCTATTTACATTGGTAGAGGAGCGGAGGTAATGGAAGGAAGTATGGTTCGTGGATCTCTAGCCATGTGTGACCATTCTGTTTTGAAAATGGGAGCGAAAATTTATGGTGCTACTACCTTAGGACCATACTGTAAAGTAGGAGGTGAGGTAAACAATTCAGTTTTGTTAGGATATTCGAATAAAGGCCATGACGGATTCTTAGGAAATTCCGTGATAGGAGAATGGTGTAATTTGGGAGCCGACTCCAATAATTCCAATCTCAAAAATAACTATGCTAACGTGAAACTTTGGAACTACAGTTTGAGTAGTTTTGAAGATACAGGACTACAGTTTTGTGGTTTGATTATGGGAGATCACTCCAAGTGTGGTATTAATACGATGTTCAATACGGGAACCGTGATAGGGGTAAGTGCTAATATTTTTGGAGCCGGTTTTCCTCGTCAATTTATTCCCTCATTTTCTTGGGGGGGAGCGTCAGGATATTCGACCTATCAACTCAATAAATCTTTTGAAGTAGCTGAAAAAGTCATGCAACGACGGGCCAAAAAGTTTAACACTATGGAACAAAACCAATTGAAACACGTTTTTGAACTGACAAAGAAGTATCGTAATTACTAATATTGTCATTTTTCGCCTCCTTTTTTATAGTGGCATAGTTATTGCATTGTACCAATAAACCGTAATTATCCAACTGATACATTCAATTTTAATGAAGAAAAATATGTTTTTAACTCCCTTTGCAACTAGCAACTTTGATGAAGAATCGGATTTTTTTCCGTTACTTACCAATCTAGATGAAGATAAAATAAACAAAGAGCAAACTCCTAGTATACTTCCTATTTTACCGCTTAGAAACACCGTTTTGTTTCCAGGCGTCATTATTCCCATTACTGTAGGACGCGATAAATCGGTTAAACTTATTAAAGAAATATACAAAGGAAGTAAAACTATTGGTGTTGTTTCTCAAAAAAATGAAGACATAGAAAACCCCACATTAAATGATTTAAACGCGGTAGGCACCATGGCACATATCATGAAAATGTTACGAATGCCTGATGGAAATATTACTGTTATCATACAAGGAAGAAAGCTAATTCAACTCAATGAGCTGACCCAAAGCGATCCATACCTCAAAGCCGCAGTTACTGAACTTTCTGAAGAAAAACCTAAAAAAGGGGATGAACAATTTTTAGCTTTAGTAGAGTCTATTAAAGATATTGCTGTACAAATTGTCAAAGAATCACCCAATATTCCATCAGAGGCACAGCTAGCTATTCAAAATATAGAATCTCCCACATATCTAGTCAACTTTGTCTGTTCAAATATGGATGTTAGCGTTCAAAGGAAACAAGAACTTCTTGAAGTTTTTGATCTAAAAAAACGATCAGAGCAAACCCTTGAAATCATCAGTAAAGAGCTTCAACGCCTTGAGATGAAAAACGAAATACAGCATAAGGTAAAACATGATTTAGATCAACAGCAAAGAGAGTATTTTCTAAATCAACAACTTAAAGCTATACAAGAAGAACTGGGTGGTTCTGCCGATCAAGAAATAGAAGAAATGCGTTCCCGTTCAAAATCTAAAAAGTGGACGAAAGATGTTGAGCAAAATTTTAATAAAGAACTTAAGAAACTCCAGCGAATGAATCCTGCTATGGCCGATTATTCAGTTCAGCGTGCTTACCTTGAACTAATATTAGATCTTCCATGGAATGAATATACCAAAGATAGTTTTGATCTAAAAAAAGCTCAAAAAATTCTTAATCAAGATCATTTTGGATTAGATAAAGTTAAAGAGCGGATTCTAGAATATCTAGCTGTTTTAAAAATAAAGGGAGACATGAAGTCGCCTATTTTATGTTTGTATGGACCTCCTGGTGTTGGAAAAACCTCATTGGGTAAATCTATTGCTAAAGCATTGGGTAGAAAATACGAACGCGTTTCTTTGGGTGGATTGAGAGATGAATCAGAAATTAGAGGGCATAGAAAAACCTATATTGGTGCCATGCCAGGAAGAATCGTCAAATCTATTAAGAAAGCCAATTCTTCCAATCCCGTATTTGTTTTAGACGAAATCGACAAAATTACTAGAGATTCTCATGGCGACCCATCATCTGCTATGCTTGAAGTATTAGATCCAGAACAAAATCATTCGTTCCACGACAATTATTTGGAGATGGGCTATGATTTATCCAAAGTGATGTTTATTGCCACAGCTAATAGTTTGAACACTATACAGCCAGCCCTTAGAGATAGGATGGAAATTATTGAAATCAATGGCTACACCATTGAAGAAAAGGTTCAAATTGCAAAAAAATACCTTTTGCCTCGTCAGTTGAAAGCCCATGGATTGAGTACTAAAGACCTTGTTTTATCAAATCACGTTTTGCGATTCGTGGTCGATGGTTACACCAGAGAGTCAGGCGTAAGAGGATTAGATAAAATCATAGCTAAATTGGTTCGCTATGCTGCAAAATCAATGGCTATGGAAACAGACTATAAAGTATCCTTAGAACCATCTGATTTAAACCACATACTGGGAGCTAAAAAGTTCGACAAACAACATCAGTTTACTAATGAAATTCCTGGAGTGGTCACAGGATTGGCATGGACACCAGTAGGCGGCGAAATTCTATTTATCGAATGCAGTAAAAGTAGAGGCAAAGGAAAACTCACCATTACTGGAAACTTAGGTAATGTGATGAAAGAATCTTCTTCCATAGCCATGCATTACATAAAATCTCATGCGGATGAATTGGGCATTCACTTTGATGACTTAGAAAAAAGCGATGTACATATCCATATTCCTGAAGGAGCTACACCAAAAGATGGGCCATCTGCTGGTATAACTATGCTGACTGCTCTCGTTTCTTTATTTACAAATAAAAAAGTAAAATCTAAAATGGCGATGACTGGTGAGATTACTCTCAGAGGTAAGGTGTTACCAGTTGGAGGTATTAAAGAAAAAATATTGGCCGCGAAACGAGCTAATATTAAAGAGATTATTTTAAGTCAGCAAAATAAAAAAGACGTTGAAGAAATAAATCAAAAATACCTTAAAGGGTTGACATTCCACTATGTGAGTGACATGAAAGACGTTCTGAATCTAGCTATTAGAAATATCAAAATTCAATAGTTTAAACTATATTAGCAAAAAATAAGTAGTATGAAAAAATCAACACTTCTAGCATTACTTGTTCTTGCAATAAGCACAGTCAATGCACAAGACGCATTAGTTAAAATCAGTCCATTTCACTTTATTGACGGAACGTTTCTCACCTCTTATGAGCGGTCATTTTCTGAAGTTAATTCCTATTTAATTTCAGGTGGATATAACTTGGCCGAGAATGGTGATGAATATGGTTGGATGGGAGAATTACAGATTAGAAAATACGTTCTTAGGCCCTCTATTAATAGCTCCAGCGATTCTCCCTTAGCAGGTGTTTATGCTGGTTTTTATGGAAATGGAAAGTATTTTCTACAACAACATATCACCTATTTAAGTGGTTGGGAAGTAGAACCTTATCAAACAGAGAATTACGATGAAAATGGTAATTTTATAGGAACCACCTATCATCAGGGTTCTGGTTATTACTCAAAAGAAGAAAAACAGGAATATGATGTGAAACAAATTGAAGTTGGAGTAATAATGGGCATGCAAATTATTTTATCTGGAAATTTTTCTGTGGACTTTTTCCTTGGGGGAGGGCTAAGGTCATCAGAAATTGATAATAAACCACAAGGAGTAGAGTTCTATTCTTTTGAAAGAGGATATACCGGAATCGTTCCCAAAATTGGTTTTGATGTAGGAATTTCGTTTTAAAAATTTTTTAGTTTTAAGAAAAAGACAAAAAGCATGGTTAAAGCCATGCTTTTTTATAATATATGGGTGAATGTAAACGTTTTGTCCAAAACATTCGTTAATTTGTAAGATGAGAGTATTTAGCGGTCTTTTATTTTTATTAATTTTTAATTCACTGCTAGTTTTTGGGCAACATCAAAATACTGCTTTTCAATCGTTGGAATTACCTATTTCTGCTCGATTGGCCGTGCTCAATCAACCTTTATCAATACTTGATGATGATGTAGAAATGGGAATTTACAACCCGGCCTTATTAAATCCTGAAATGGAAAGTCGTTTGGCCTTGAATTTTGTAGATTATTTTGCGGACATCAATTTTTTATCTGCCTCCTACGCTTTTTCATTTAAAACAGTGGGAACAATGGCCTTGTCAGTAAAGTCTATCGGTTACGGAGAATTTTTAGAAACAGATTATACCTCACAAAGCTACGGTGTATTTGGTGCCAACGAACAACTGGTATCTGTTGGTCTGAGTAAGTCACTTTCTGAAACTTGGCAAGTAGGAACAAGTTTAAAAACACTGTTGTCTAATTTAGAAAATTACCAATCCATTGCGGTTGCTGGAGATTTAGCAATGGCCTACACAAATAGACCAAAGAAAATAGTAGTGTCTCTTTTGGCTAAAAATTATGGACGACAAATTAGTAGCTATACCACCACAAAAGAAAAATTACCTTTTCAATTAGATATTGGCCTTTCAAAGCAATTAGAACATCTTCCTTTTCTTTTTTCTTTAGGGTATAAAAACATTCAGCAGTGGAATTTAACTGAACCCATAACTTACGATAGTGACGATAATTCACCACAAGCCTCATCGCTAGCCGACTTTTCTAAAACCTTTTTTAGTCATATTGATATAGGAGGTGAGTTGACTCTTTTTAAGCATGTTCAATTAAGAATGGGGTATAATGCCAAACGACGACAAGATCTAAAATTAAATACATACACTGGAATGGTTGGATTTTCTTGGGGTATAGGTATTCGATTTACGCATTTCACCTTAAATTATGGAAGATCGACCTATCACTTGCATGGCTCGCCAAATTACTTTTCCTTTAGCACCGATTTTTCCAAGTTTTATTCAACTAATGAAAACAATTAACATTGCTATTGATGGACACTCTTCGTGCGGAAAGAGTACAATTGCTAAGCAACTTTCAAGACAACTGGGCTACGTATATATAGATACTGGTGCCATGTATCGAGCTGTATGTTTGTACGCTCTAAAGAATGACATTATAAAAAATAATGTTATCCATCATGATTTGCTTACAAATGCGCTTAAATCCATAGAAGTTTCTTTTTCTTTTGACAAAGAAAAAAATATAAGTCAAACTATACTCAATGGACAAAATGTAGAAGACGAAATTAGAAGTTTGCATGTGTCACAACACGTCAGTGAAATTAGTAAAATAAAGGAAGTCAGAGAAAAACTTGTTTCTATTCAAAAAGATATTGGAAAAAATAAGGGTGTCGTTATGGATGGAAGAGATATTGGATCGGTGGTCTTTCCAGATGCTGAGCTCAAGCTATTTGTTACAGCATCTGCTCAGGAAAGAGCGAGAAGGCGTTGGCTCGAACTCGATGGAGTAAGCTATGAGGAGGTATTGGAAAATCTAAAAAAACGAGATGAAATTGATAGCACAAGACAAGAAAACCCTTTGGTTATTGCTTCTGATGCCATTCAAATTGATACAACCAGTTTAGACAAGGAGGAGCAGTTTGACTTAATACTACAATATGTTCATAAAGTGATTATGGATTAAACTCATGAATGGCTTCATCGATAGGTTTTATACTGTCATAAAACGATAACAGTTTCTTTAACACTTTATCAACTTCGGAGTCAGGACATGAGGCCCCAGATGTTAGAATAATTTTAATATTTTCGGTTTTGTTAGGAAGGTAATTTTTAGTTTCTAAAAGCTCTTTCTTCTTATAGTTAAAATGTCGTATCACATTTTTGGAAAGAATCTCTTCTTCCGATTTTATAAAATAGGTAGGTAATTTTTTCTCACAAAGTTCTACTAGGTGAGAGGTGTTTGAACTATTATACCCCCCAACAACAATGGCTAGGTCGGCTGGAACTTCTAAAAGTCCATAAGTAGATTTTTGATTTTCATTGGTAGCATAACATAAAGTATCTCTAGTATCGGCAAAGAAATCTTTATAATTACCTTCACCATGTTTGTTGATGATGTATTGCTTTAGAAAATTTGATATTTCTTCTGTTTCACTTGCCAACATGGTGGTTTGATTGACTACGCCTAATTTTTTTAAATCCTTCTTTAGGTCGAAACCTTCAGAAAATTTACCTTTGAAATAGTGGTAAAAATCACCTTCAGGCAAAGTGTTTTCAATGAAGTCAACTAGTAACTTGGCTTCATCAATATCTTTAATGATGAGTGAAGGCGCATTTTGATAAGCATGCGAAAAAGTTGCTTTCGTTTCTTCATGTTTGTGTTTTCCATGAATGATAATGGTATAGTCTTTATCGCCAATACTATTTGCTTTTTTCCAAACTCGGGTCACAAAAGGGCAAGTTGTATCGTATTTTTCGAGGGTGATATTTTTTTCTGCTAAAAGGTTTTTAATCTCTATAGTGGTTCCGAAAGCAGGGGTAATAACAATATCCTCTGAGGTGATTTTATCCCAATCAATCAGTTGATTTCCTTCAGTATCCATAATGAATTTTAGTCCTTTAGATAATAAATCATCATTGACAATGGGGTTGTGAATCATTTGACTTAGTAAATAAATGTTTTTTCCAGGGTTTTCTTCAATGGCTTTGTAGGATATTTCAATGGCGTTTTCAACACCGTAACAAAATCCAAAATGCCTTGCTAAGTGAAATTGTACCGGACCAAAATTGACAAGAGAGGGTGAAAAATCTTTCTTTTTGGGATCTAAATTTTTTCGTTTCTCCTTGATAGAAGCTATAATTGAAGAACGGTAAAAACTGGGAACTTCAAATGTTTTCATTAATTAGATAGATTTGTTAAAGAGTAAAAGTTCAAAAATAGGTAATTTTGAAGTATGAAAAGTATTAAAAAAAGTCGTGTTGATTACACCAAAGGAGCCATTAACGAGGATACTTTGCCAGCTCATCCTATGGAGTTATTTAATCAATGGATGACGTTTGCTCTTTCTGAAGTAAAAGAACCAAATGCCTTCGTTTTATCTACTGTTAATGACAGTGGCGTTCCCTCTTCAAGAGTATTGTTGTTAAGAGATGTAAACGAACGTGGTTTTGTATTCTTTACTAATTATTTAAGCCAAAAGGGACAAGAAATGGCTAGTAGTTCTCATGTTTCAATGAACTTCTTTTGGCCAAAATTAGAACAACAAATAAGAATAAATGGAACGTCAGAAAAAGTGCCTGAATCTATTTCAGATAGCTATTTTGAAAGTAGGCCGTATGAAAGTCAAATTGGGGCATGGTCATCGCCACAAAGTTCAATAATTGAAAATAGAAAACAGTTAGACGATAAGGTGGAACTTTTTACTAAAAAGTATACTGACAAGGTTCCTAGACCATCTCATTGGGGAGGATATGTAGTTTGTCCAGATAAAGTTGAGTTTTGGCAAGGTCGGTCAAACCGATTGCATGATCGAATAGTATATTCCAAAAATGAGGAATATTGGCATATTAATCGATTGGCACCATAGTTGTAATATTAACAAGTGGTAAGGTCAAAACAAAATGGTTTTTTCTTCAAAGGAAAATCCATGCAAAAAGTCGGTTGTTTTCATTCTCTTCTTTCCGCTTAGTTGAACTTCCAATAAGTGAATAAATCCATTGTTAACAGCTATTTTCAGCTCATTTTTCCCGTCTGTTAGGACAGTTCCAAATGCTTCGTTGTGGTTCGTTTTTTCAATAGATGACTCAAAAATTTTCAGTGTTTTTTCATGAGTAATGTGTGTCCATGCTGTTGGATAG
>CAXDOW010000043.1:0-15244 GCA_963991165.1 uncultured Flavobacteriales bacterium
TGACTTGGTTTTAGAAGCCGATTTTGAAGAAGAGATAGAAAACACCTTCCGTGACGAAAAGCCACCACCACCACCACCGCCGCCGCCACCAGATGAAATTATTATTGTTGAGGATGACGAAGAAATTGAAGAGGTAGAAATCGAAGACACAGAATCCGATGAGGAACTCGAGGTCATTGAAGAAGAGGAAGAAACAACCGATGAGGTGTTTATGGTAGTTGAAGACATGCCTCTCTTTGAAGGATGCAGTGATGAGACTTGTACTCAAACAAAAATCATGCAATTCATAGCAAGAAAAACAAAGTATCCTCCAATAGCCAAAGAAAATAACATTACAGGTAAAGTTTATGTCAGTTTTGTTGTGGATAAGTCAGGTAAGGTTGCGAATGTAAAGGTTCTTAGAGGTGTCGATAAGTACTTAGACGCAGAAGCCATAAGAGTGGTCAAAACAATGCCCAAATTCAAACCAGGCAAACAAAGAGGAAAACCTGTAAAGGTGCAGTATAACGTGCCTATTAGCTTTACTCTAAACTAACACACGATTTAAAGATCAAAAGAAAACCCTCCACTAGAGGGTTTTTTTATGTTTATCTTAAAAATAGTACCTTTACCTTAAGAAAATAAGACATTATATGAATTCGCAAATCGTCGATTTTTTTGACGCCACCTATCTTAAGACAGCAGACCAAGCCCATATTACTACAGAACAAGACCAACAATTCATCGAATCATTCGTTATGGAAGCCATAGAGCATCAGTATAAACTGGTGATGATTCGACCCAACCACATCTCTCTTGCTAAGAAACTAATTGCCTCCAATAAAAGTCAAGTGTTAGTGGGAACCGTCATTGATTTTCCCCTTGGTAAGTCCCCCATTGAGTCTAAACTAATCGAAATAGACAGTGCCATAGGCTTAGGAGCCGACGATATTGACATTGTTTTGAACTATGAAAAATTCAAAGATGCTGACATTGATGCTATAAAAGACGAAGTATTTCAATGTACGCAACGTTGCTTAGAGCATCAAAAAACCGTGAAGTGGATTATAGAGTCGGCAGCCTTAACTGATGATGAAATTCAATCCGTTTGTCAACTTATAAAAGACTGTGTTTTAAGGCATTTTGGAAAGGAAAAAGCCAATCAAGTGTTTGTAAAATCGTCCACTGGATTTTTTGTTTTGTCAAACGGAACTTCTGGAGGAGCTACCAAAGATGCTATCAAAATGATGATAAAACATGCCCACCCTTTACCAGTAAAAGCATCAGGTGGAATAAGAAATAGAGATGATTTTGATGCTATGATAAAACTGGGCGTTTCTAGAATTGGCACTTCTTCAGCATTACACATTCTGCAAGGAACAACCTCAGATTCTCAATACTAAATTAGGGTGAAAAAACTAAGAAGCTACATTAGTAGTGCTTTGGGTGATAGCCATTTTGCCGAGTTAATAAAAGGAGCTTCGTCCACCTTATTGCTCAAAATGATGGGTTTAGTGGTTGGTTATTTTTTAGCCGTATATATTACCAATTCATATGGAGCATACGTGTTTGGACAATATGTGACAGCAATTCTAGTTGTTGACATTTTAGCCATTATTTCTCGTTTGGGAGTTGACACTTCTTTGGTACGTTTTATCTCAAAATACGTCTATAAAGGATCTATAAAATCAATCGAGCATTTATACAACAAATCGGTTACTTTGGTAACCTTAATGGCTATCTTTCTGACGTTATTACTATTATTTTTTTCAGCCCAAGTAGCACAATTTATGAACCTTGAAAAGGATCTTTTGGTGTTGGTTTCGTATTCCTTCATTCCATTGGTTCTTTTTCATATGAATGTTCAATCTATTAGAGGGTTGAAAAAAATGATTTCCTTTTCTTTTTTTAACAATGTAGCTCTTTCCTTAATAACTTGTGTTGTCTTGGTTTCATGTTCGTATTTTCTAAACGACGATAAATTACCCTTGTACGCATATGTGTCTAGTGTATTTACTATGAGTCTGTTTTCGTTTGTAGTATGGTTTCGGTTTAAAAACAAGTTGCCAAATGACCATCAGAAACCCACTTCATTGTTGTCCACAAAAGAATTATTAATTATTTCATTTCCATTGCTATTGGGTCAATCTATGATGCTAATAATGGGAAAAGTAGATTTGTTCATGTTGGCTAATATGACGACTTCCGAACAAGTAGGGTTCTATAATATTGCTTTAAAACTGTCTATGCTTTCGTATATAGGGTTGATGGCAGTAAATAGTATTGCGGCACCAAAATTTTCAGAAATTCATGCCTCGGGCGATACCGATGCTCTGAAACGAATGGTACAACAATCTACCAAAACTATTTTTTGGGTGAGTGTTCCAGTGTTGTTAATCTTGGTTTTTTTTCCAGAACTTATTTTGAGTATGTTTGGTCCTGAGTTTAGAGTTGCTGCGGCGAGTTTAGTCATTTTATCGCTCGGACGTATGTTTAGTGCCATTTCGGGTTCAGTAGGAACATTTCTACAGATGGTTGGTAAACAAAAAGTTTTTCAAAACATACTTATTTTAGCGGCAGGAATCAATGTGATACTCAATATTATTTTGATTCCAGATTATGGTATTGAAGGAGCAGCACTAGCCAGTTCAATCAGCGGCATATTGTGGAATCTCCTAATGATAATTTATATTAAAAAGAATTTTGGTTTTTACACCATTTACATACCTTGGTTAAGATGACGGCATATCCCAATTTGTATATAGTTGGTGCTCCTAAGTCAGGAACGACCTCGCTATATCATTATTTAAATCAACATCCAGATATATGTATTCCTGATAAAGAACCTCGTTTTTTTATCAGAGAAATCATTAATAAGGTCTCAGAAAAAGACCCCGTCAAACCTTATTTGTTACGATCGTCCACCCTTGATTTAGAAAATTATGTGGAGCTTTATAACAATAGAACTGAAAAAATACGATGTGACTCTAGTACTCAATATCTTTTTCATTACAAAGAAGTCATTCCACAGATCAAGGCCCTAGATGCACCTGAACCCAAAATTTTAGTACTACTTAGAAACCCCGTTGATAGAGCATTTTCTAACTATCAGCATAATTTAGCGACTTTTGAGACACTAAGTTTTGAGCAGTCCATCAAGGAAGAAAAAAATAGAATCAACCATAATTACAATTCTTTTTGGTATTACACGGCACTGAGCCAATATGCTGACTCCGTTAAGGCATATTTAGAGTCTTTTCAGCAGGTTAAGGTGATTTTTTTTGAAGATTTTACCACCCAAACCAATGATACTCTAAAGGAAATTTTTGCCTTTTTGGAAGTTGATGCACGTTTCAATCCCTCACACTTTTTGGTCAACAAAAAAAGTACAGGAACACCTAAAAGCAAATGGCTCAATGCACTATTCAGATCAGTGTCAGGCATGACTTTTTTGAAGCGAATTTTTTATGCCTGTTTTGGAAAAGAAAAAACACGCTTAATTCGAGAAATAGCATTTCGTAAAAACCTAACAAAATCTAAAAATAAGTTGTCGGCTGAAACACGTCATCAACTTAACGCTTATTTCAAAGAAGACATTTTAAAGTTAAAAGAGATATTACCTTTGCAAAACATAAGTTGGTTTAGACATGGAGCAGATTCATAATCTAGTAAAAAAAATTATTGATACACTTTTTACTTTCCTTTACAGAGGATCGTTTTATCGTTTGGGCCAAAAGTCAACACTGTGTATGCCATTCAGTATCAATGGAGCTAAATGGATGAATATTGGATCTAAAGTATATATAAAGCAAGGGGCTTGGTTGTTGGCCTTACATCAACCTAACCAATTGAAATCTCAAGAAAAACTTATTATTGGTTCAAACACCTACATTGGACGAAATGCTCATATAGTAGCACTTCAGAAGGTACATATCTCAGATGATGTTTTGATGGGGGACAATGTGTATATCGCAGATAATTTTCATGGTTTCAAAGCGGGTAATATCCCCTACAAAAATCAAGATGTTGGATTTAAAAAAGAGGCCTTTATTGGGGCTGGAAGTTGGTTGGGTGAAAATGTATGTGTCATATCTGCTCATGTTGGAAAACAATGTATCATTGGTGCTAATTCAGTAGTTACCAAAGACATTCCAGACTACTGCATGGCCGTGGGAGCACCAGCTAAAGTGATTAAACGCTTTGATGTGGCAAAGAATCAGTGGGTTAAGGAGATAGAACAATGAATGTTTATTTAAATAAACCTAAGCTAGATTGGTTGCCCATGTTTTTACTAATCTTATCAGCAGGAAGCATTTACTTTGTCTTTCTTAGAAAGGAATTGCTGTATTTAACGTTGTTTGTTTTTGGTGGGCTCTTTTTTATAAAACATGCTTTTAGAAATACCCTTACTTCTTTGTTTATTTTAGTGTTTCTTTTTTTTACTCTTTTAGGGCTCAATTTCCTCTTTGCAGTCAAAGAACAAGCCACTCAAAAGCTATTCGCCAATTTTGTTATTTTCTTAACTGCCATATTTAGTGCTTTAACTTATCAAGACAAAAAAAGTCAATTCTTAAATCACTTGTATGTCGTACTAAAAATTATACTGATTCATAGTCTTATCAACTTTATTGCCTATCCATTTGTAAAACCATTTTTATTCGAAATTAGTAATGAGCGGTTTGACTGTTTAACATTTTATAATCTGTTTTTTTACTTAGGTGACACACATCTTTCAAATGTATTGGGTGTGGAATTGGCTAGAAATCAAGGATTTTTTTGGGAGCCAGGCGTGTTGCAAATTTTACTCAATCTATTACTATTTATTGAGGCCTTTGTCTTTAAACGTAATGGTACTAGATTTTGGTTAACCATCTTAGCTATTATGAGTACGTTTTCGACCACTGGATTAGTTGTCATGTTGATTCAATTGGCTATATACTTTTCAAGAATTATTCAACGAAAAATTTACTTAGCACCCATTTTTTCACTAATTCTTGTGGGAGTTTTTTTTGTTACTCAAAACAACGTGGAAGATAAGCTATCTGGTTCCGGTCAAGTATCTTTTCAAGCCCGTTTTTTTGATTTGGTACAACCCCTTTACATCCTGAGTGATAATCCATTTACGGGAGTAGGATTGGATGATGAACAATACGTAGAGATACGACAGCAACCCAACTACTCTTTGAATATTGGGCTTTTAGATTTTTCTAATAGAAGCAAAGGGTCAACTAACTCTGTAATGTACTTTTTAGCTGCTGCTGGAATTCCATTTGCGCTTATTGTTTTCTTTTTTATGTACAATCAGCAATTTATGTTGGAAAAGCGTTTATGGTTTTTTATCTTTACTGTTGTTTCTTTAATGACGGAACCATTGTTGTTGCGTCCCTTTTTTCTAACATTTGTTATGTCAGGAGGGATTTATTTTTTTAACAAGTTTAAATGGAAAGGGTATTAATTACAGGAGGAGCTGGTTTTATAGGTTCTCGTACAGCGCTAAAATTAGTAAGTATGGGTTACAATGTAACCGTACTAGACAATCTATCTACACAAATTCATTCTGAGTATCCTGAATCTTCTTACCTCTATCAATCCATTAAAGATAAGGTTCATTTTGTTCGAGGCGATGTTAGAGACCGTTCAGTTTGGCAAAATGTTATTCCCAACCACCATTACATTATTCATTTAGCAGCGGAAACAGGAACTGGGCAATCCATGTATCAAATTGAAAAATACATGGATGTTAATTGTGGTGGTACAGCCAACATGTTAGATGTTTTAGCTAATACCAGTCATCAGGTTAAAAAAGTTATAGTGGCTTCATCAAGAGCTATTTATGGCGAAGGCAAGTATTTCTGTGAAACACATGGCGTAGTCTATCCTGAAAAAAGAAAGGCCGATCAGCTTTCTTCTGGCAACTTCGAAGTCGTTTGCCCTATCTGCCATGGGCAAGTTGAGCTAATGGCAACAGATGAAGACTCAAAAATACAACCTGAATCCATCTATGGCATTACCAAAAATACTCAAGAACAAATGGTGCTGGTCAGTTGTCAAAGTTTAGGTGTTTCGGCTGTGGCATTACGATATCAAAATGTATATGGACCAGGCCAATCTTTATCCAACCCATACACAGGAATATTATCTATTTTTTCGACTCGAATTCTGAATGGCAATGGAATCAACATTTTTGAAGACGGTCAAGAAAGTCGAGATTTTATTTACATTGATGATGTGGTGGATGCTACCATATTGACTTTACAAAAAGATACTAAATCGAATGCCATAGCACTCAATGTAGGTTCTGGTGTTTCTACTACCGTAGATTATATAGCGCGCAAGTTGAAAGAAAGTTACAATTCAGACATTCCACTCAGTATTTCTGGAGATTATCGACTAGGAGACATACGTCACAATAAAGCCGATATTAGCAACATCCAACAATTACTTGGTTTTTCACCAAAGGTAAGCATTGAGCAAGGGTTAAAGCTATTTGTAGAGTGGGTACAACAACAGGAAGTTAAATCGGACAACTATGAACAATCCATCGCTGAGTTAAAACAAAAGGGTTTGATTAAATGAAAATAGGTATCGTTACAGTCACATATAACAGCGAAGAGGTACTTCCTGATTTTTTGTCATCTCTCGACCAACAAGATTACCAAAATGTGCTGCGCATTTTCATCGATAACGCTTCAAGTGACCAGTCTGTAAAAACGATACAATCTTGGAAAAATAATTCAAAAATACTCATTGAAAACCACACCAATATAGGGGTTGCGGCAGGAAACAATCAAGGCATAAAATTAGCTTTGGAACATGACTGCGATTTTGTGTTGCTTTTAAATAACGATACTGTTTTTGAAGCATCATTATTGTCCAAGCTCTTGAGTGCTCATCACAAATATGGTTCTTCCTTGATAGTTCCTAAGATGAAGTATTTCAGTCCTCAGGATACCATTTGGTATGCAGGTGGGTTTTACAACATTAAAAAAGGATACCTAAACTACCATCGTGGACAGGGGGAAGTTGATAATCATCAATATGACACAGACGATGTTGTCGATTATGCCCCAACATGTTGTGTGTTAATCCACCGCCAAGTGTTTGAGGATGTAGGGCTTATGGATGAGGCCTATTTTGTTTACTTTGATGATACGGATTTCTTTTATAGAATTAAGTTAGATGCCAAACACCAGCTAAGGTACATACATCAAGTCGAGTTCTTCCATAAAATTGGCAGTTTATCCAAGTCGAGAACCTCCAACAAATCGAATTTTTATAGTTCGTTTTTTATTCAACAAAATTGTAAGAATCATGTCTACTTTTTGAAAAAACAAAATGCTTTAATTCCCAGCTTACTAATTATCTATATTTGGTTTTATTACACCCTTCGTTTCTTTTTTAGTGAAAATTTTGAAAAAAAATGGCATACGTTTAAATTAATTCAAAGGTCTTTTTTCAAAGGGTTAAAAATGACATCATGAAAGCAAACACCTTTATAGTTGGAGCTCCAAAAGCAGGGACTACCTCTTTACACTACTACTTGAGTCAGCACGAAGAGGTTTGTATGAGTTCCATCAAGGAACCAAATTTTTTTTCATTTCAAGAAGTTTCCTCGCTTTATTATAAGGCCCCATCCATTTCAAATTCTATAAAATACCAACACCTTTTTGAGGAAGACAAAAAAATCATGGGAGAAGCAAGTGTCTCTTATCTTTTTTATGAAGGTGTTCCCCAACGAATTTACGATTTTAATCCAAACGCAAAAATTATTATTGTCTTAAGGGATCCTGTGGAGAGAGCTATTTCTCATTTCCTTATGGACCGCCGTTTAGGGTACTGTTCTTATTCGCTTGAAACCATTTTGAATAATAAGGAAAAACACCCTCTGTATTTTCAGCAATTTTTGGAATTGGGATTGTACTATAATCAAGTAAAACGATATTTAGACACTTTTGGAAAAGAGCAAGTCCACATTTTGTTTTATGCTGATTTTAAAACTAATTTAGATCAGCAAATGACCTCCTTATTTCAGTTTTTGAACCTTCAAGCTACTGATATTGACTACGCTGTTAAGAATCCATTTTTAAGTTCAAACCATAGATTAATCTCATATTTGTACAAGTATCGCTGGATTAGGAAGACTATCAAATCAATAGTCCCAAAACAGGGTATAAAATCAATAAAAAATCGATTCTTTTCTTCTAAAGAAAAACCGCTATTTTCCACCTCCCTATTGAATAAAATGAAGGATTTTTATCGCCATGATATTAGCCAATTGGAAACATTATTGAATATTGATTTAAGCCTGTGGAAATGAAAGTCGCCATTATTGATCCAGTAGGTGTTAAAAGTGGTATGAATCACTACAATAATGGACTTTGTCAATCTCTCAGTCGCATTCAGATAACCCCCTACATTTATTCCAACTACACAGCCCCTAGCAATGATATCCAATCACGCTCTTTTTTTGGTACTTTCTTTTCATCAAAATGGATGCAAACACTGGATTTTATAAGAGGAATCATATTATCCGTAATTGATTGTAAAAAAAATAATATTAAGACAGCTATTGTTCATGTTTTCTCTACTCATCACATGGCATTTTTGACCTATTTGATTGTAAAAATAGCTGGATTAAAAATTATTACTATTTCGCACGATGTGTCCTCATTTACAAATCAAGATAATTGGTTGTACCATCGATTTATATATAACAGATGCTCTAGTCATATTGTAGTGCACAATGACTATTCAAAAGATCATCTTTTACCGCTAATCTCTCCAAAGGCAAAGGCATCGTTGAGCGTTATAAAACACGGATCGTTTATAGACTTAGTGGATCAATCGGTTACTGCCAGTTATGCGCGAACAAGACTAAACTTAAAACCCGATCGCCAATACCTCTTATTTTTTGGTCGTCTCAAACCAACTAAGCGATTAGATATTCTGTTGGAAGCCATGCCAAAAATAGACCCCGACATACATCTAATTATAGCTGGAAAACCCATAAAAAATAACTTTAAGTCTTACCAACAAAGGATAGAAGAGTTAGGCATTTCCCATAGAGTCGTTTTAGATATAGATTATATCTCGGATGAAAAAAGGGAGTGGTATTTCAAAGGAGTAAATGCCATGGTTTTGCCCTATGAAGTAATTTTTCAAAGTGGTGTTTTGTTAATGTCTATGTCGTATGGTTTGCCTGTCATAGCTTCCAACATTCCGCCTTTCAAAGAAGTTGTTCAACACCAACAAAACGGATTGTTGTTCGAATCGCTTAAGGTGGACGGTTTAGCTTGTACGATTAATGATTTAATGGCCGATGAGTCCTTGCAATCTGTTCTTTCAGAAGGTGCTAAATGGAGTATGAAGAACGATTATTCTTGGGAAACTATAGCGTCCAAATATGCTGCCCTGATTGCCACTGTTTAGTGTAGTATTCCTCATCTCTTTTGATTAACTTTGGTCATATTTCAATTAGATTAAACATGAGAATATCTCTTACGTTATTATTCGTTATTGGCTTGTCGTATTTTCTTTTGGCCCAATCCCATAGTCCATTTAGCCATTCATACTATGCCAGTTTTGAAAAAGAACTACACCTAATAGGGGTTGACGTCCATACTTCCATCAAACCATTTGAGTTGTCGATGAACGACAGTATATATTACGACTCATTTGAGCCGATTAGTAGCTCTAAAACGTACCTTTATCACTTCTTAAATGACCATTTGTTTTATGTGAAATCTTCCGACTATGAGCTATACACTAACCCCTTGTTTCACTTTGAATTAGGTGATGATGGAAGCTCTCGCTATGTCAATTCAAGAGGGTTAGAATTAAAAGGAAGAATAGGTCAACGCTTAAGGTTTTATACAGCTTTTCACGAAAAACAAATGACCTTACCAACATATATTGAGGAATTCATATTTAATAACCAACTAGTCATTCCGGGTCAAGGGATGGCAAAACGACCTTACTTTTTAAACGATACAATAGTTGATGTTTACACCGCAAACGCCTATATCAATTACGATGCCAGTTCCTTTTTTGATGTTGAACTTGGCCATGGCAAACATTTTTTTGGCGACGGTTATCGATCCTTGTTGCTTTCAGATAATGCCTTCAATTATCCATACCTGAAGTTGACTACCGAATTTTGGCGTTTGAAATACGTCAATTTGTTTTCCAGTTTGCAACAAATAAACTGGGATAATGGGTCTGATATTAGTCAAGAAAAAATGGCAGCCATGCATTACCTAAGTGCTACTATAAATAGCCGATTAACCATTCATTTGTTTGAATCCATCATTTTGGGAGAAGACAGTTTAGGACGTGTGTTTGATATTAATTATATGAATCCCATTATTTTCTATCGACCGGTTGAATATTCCGTGGGTTATTCCAGACATGGAAACGCCATTATTGGACTTGGGTTTAAATACAAACTTTCCGATTTGTCTCACCTCTATGGGCAATTTATATTAGATGAATTTACTCTCGAACAAATACGAGCACAAAACGGCTATTGGGCCAATAAATTCGGAGGGCAAATTGGATTCAAATGGTTCGATATTTTTGGTTATGAAAATTTATCGTTGCAGTCAGAAATTAATAGTGTTCGACCATTTACATATTCGCATCGTCAGCCCATTTTAAACTACTCCCATTTTGCACAACCACTGGCACATCCTTTTGGCGCGAGTTTTCTGGAAAATGTGACTATTCTAAGATACAGAAAAGATAGATGGACTGCCGATTTACTTGTTAATATCAGTAAAAAGGGGGGGGCAATAAAAGGAGATTCAACCAATTATGGGAACGATATTTTTAGGTCTTATGACGACCAACGGATGGATTTTGGTAATGACATAGCCCAAGGAAACACCACCCATCTTCAATTTGTAGATGCTAGATGCGGTTATATCATCAACCCAAAAACCAATTTGAAAGTGGAGGTGGGATTTTCTTCACGAACCATCAGCGATTTAAGTAGCCAATCTGAAAACGGCTATTTTTTCTTTTCTCTCAAAACAGATCTTAGTAACATATATTACGATTTTTAGACTCTTTCTAAATAGGGCATAAATTTGTTCATTGGAAATATCGAGATGTATAAAAAGTGGTATTTTTGCACAGTGAAGATGATAACTTAAATTCATTTTCGTTACAATTCAAACTGCTCAAAAAAATGTCCATTAACGACATTCTACAACTTTCAAAATTTCGGCTTACAACGAGTGTTGTTTTCTCGGCTATTGCGGGCTATTTTATTGCTGGTGGTTATTTCAATTCTTTGGAGTTGCTTTTTCTAGTTTTAGGTGGGTTTATGGTTGTGGCATCCTCTAACGGCTTTAATCAAATTATGGAGAAAGATTTAGACCGATTGATGCAACGAACAGCCGATCGCCCCTTGCCCAAGGAGCGTATGCCACTGACTCAGGCCTATTATTTTTCTCTTATTATGGGATCGGTAGGGGTGCTACTACTCTTCATGATCAACCTCTATTGTGGTTTTTTTGGTTTGTTGTCGGTCTTACTTTACGTTTTGGCTTACACACCTTTAAAAAGAAAAACACCATTTTCCGTATTTGTAGGAGCTTTTCCTGGAGCTATTCCTTTCATGCTTGGGTGGGTTGCGGTAACCAATGATTTTGCCATTGAAGCCGGGATTCTTTTTGCGATTCAGTTCCTTTGGCAGTTTCCACATTTTTGGGCCATTGCATGGGTGAGTAGCGATGACTATAACCGTGCTGGATTTAAAATGTTACCTTCTGGAAAAGATAAAAGTACGGCCTCAAAAACAATGATTTACACCTTCTTTTTAATACCACTAACCCTATTGCCAGTATTTGGCTTTACTGGTATGTTAGAGTTATCGGCTATTGGTGCCATGATAGCGGTTCTGTTAGGTCTTTGGTTTTTTACTAAATCGCTTATTCTTTTCAAAACATTGAAAGATAAAGATGCCAAGAAGCTCATGTTTGCTTCCTTCATTTATTTACCACTTTTACAACTAATTTACGTTTTTGACAAATTATTATGACAACATTTGAAGAACAAAAAAAGAAATCGGCTAAGCCACTGTTGTGGATATCTATGATCAGTATGGCGATGATTTTTGCCGGTCTAACGAGTGCCTACGTCGTACGAAAGGCAGAGGGCAATTGGCAAGATTTTGAATTTCCAATATGGTTTTATTTAAGTACTCTTTTTATTATTATTTCCAGTTTTTGTATGAACTGGGCTAAGAAAAGTGTAAAAGCCAATGATTTAGAAAAAGCTCAAAAGGGGTTTAATTACACCATCATTTTTGGACTATTATTTGCTTTGTCGCAATACTTAACCTGGCATGCTTTGTACAAAAATGAAGTTTATTTTACTGGGCCAGGAAGTAACGCTTCCGGATCCTTTTTGTATGTCTTAATGTTGGTTCATATATTGCACTTGGCTGGAGGTCTGGTCGCCTTAGTCATTACAAGGTATAAGGCCATCAAAGGAGTTTATTCCAGTGAGAATACATTGGGGGTTGAACTTTGTGCTATATTTTGGCATTTTTTAGACTTTTTATGGCTTTATTTGTTCCTCTTTTTATTATTTAATCATTAATATTGTAGAACTTTTCAAACCAAGAAAAAATGGCAAACATTACAATCAATGAAAAAAAAGCATGGGCTGGTGGTGACAAACCGTTTATAGCTAGCTATGGTAAGCTGATGATGTGGTTTTTTCTCGTCTCAGATGCCCTTACTTTTTCGGGTTTTTTGGCCGCTTATGGGTTTATGCGGTTCAAGTATTCCCACCTTTGGCCAGTGGCTGAAGATGTGTTTACCCATTTTCCTTTTTTACATGGCGACCATCCATTACTTTTTGTTGCCCTCATGACCTTTATCCTTATTATGAGTTCGGTAACCATGGTGTTGGCAGTAAATGCAGGAAATAAAAATAATAAGAAAGGCGTGATTTTATGGATGGCTCTGACCATTATAGGTGGATTTACTTTCTTAGGTTCTCAGGTTTGGGAGTGGGGACATTTTATTCACGGTGATAAGGGAGGTATAGAGTTGCCCAATCATGAAATTGTTCATGTGGTCGATGAGAATGCACATTTTTATTCCTTATACGATTTAGTAGGCGTAGATTCCTACGATAGCCATGTTCACATTACCATCGATGATGTGAAAGGGGCTCTTTCTGAACGATCAGACCTAGCGTTACGTTTAGCAGACAAAACGGTGGTCTCCAATGAAGCTGCCATGGCCTATTTGCAGAATGCCGAAGTCGTACTAGGAGCGAACCTTGTTCGTAATGAATATGGCCATCAGCTATTCGCCAATTTCTTTTATTTCATCACTGGTTTTCATGGCTTTCATGTATTTAGTGGTGTAGTCATTCTTATTGTCATTTTTATCAACGTAATCAAAGGTACGTATGAGCGAAGAGGGCACTATGAAATGGTTGAAAAAGCAGGTCTATATTGGCACTTTGTCGACTTAGTATGGGTCTTTGTATTTACATTTTTCTATCTCGTATAATTTAAAAAATTTAATCGTTATGTCAGAACAAACAGGAACTTGGTGGATTTGGAAAGTATTTTGGATACTATTAATAGTTACCGCTATTGAGGTCATTCTTGGGATTATCAAACCGAGTGTGTTAATCGATAATTCGCTTTTAGGGACATCATTATTAAATGTAGTATTTATCGTATTAACTATTATTAAGGCGGCTTATATTGTGATGGAGTTCATGCACCTAGGACACGAAGTAAAAGGGTTGAAGTGGACAATTTTGTTGCCGGCCGTTGTATTAATACCTTACTTATTGTTTATCTTACTTCACGAGGGGAACTATATTTTTGGCACGCTTTAACAGATGAAGAAATATAAACCCTTAATTGCGGCTCTCATATTAATATTGCCGTCGGCAGTGTACTTGTTTTTGAGTTATGGCAATCACAATTTTGCTCACTTGCCATATGTTGGCAATGAAAGTGACTCTACTTACTATAGCATTCCTAATTTCGAATTTGTCAATCAGTATGGCGATACGGTAAGTCAATCTGACTATAGAGGTAACATATACCTTGCCAATTTTATTTTTACGACTTGCCCCACTATTTGCCCAGTGATGACTTATAATATGCGCCGTATTCAACAAAAAATGGAGACTTATCCCAATTTTAAAATATTATCCCATTCGGTTTTTCCAGAATACGACACTCCTGAGGTATTGCTAAATTATGCCCAAAATATGGAGGCCGATTTAGGCAATTGGAATTTTGTGACTGGCGACAGAGAGGCCATTTATGACATAGCTAAGTACTACTTCGTTAGTGCCATGGAAGACAGCACAGCAGAAGGTGGTTTTCTTCATTCAGAGTACTTTGTTTTGGTAGATAGAGAAGGGCGCATTCGTGCTCGTGAAGACGATGATGGAAACAACATAGGCGTATACGATGGTACCAGCGACTACGAAGTGGGTTTGCTCATCGATGACATAAAAGTGCTAATGGCTGAATACAATTTGGCGACTAAAAGAAACGATGAATAAGAAAGACAAACTATACATTCCCATTATTGTAGTATTGTCAGTTGTCATTCCATTGGCAGTAGCTGGTCTGATGTTTTTACCAGATGATTTAAGAGTTTCTTTTGGAGGTGCAGATTTAAGATCGTTACCTTTTTTTCATGCTATTTTGAATGCTTGCACGGCCATACTATTGCTAGTTGGGTTTGTGTGGATAAAAAATAAGAAAATTGCTCTTCATCGCATTGCTATGGTAAGTGCCTTTGTCTTATCTGCCATTTTTTTAGTGTCTTATGTTATTTCTAAATTGTCGAATCCTCCTGTTCCTTACGGAGGAGAAGGATGGCTACGACCCACTTATTTCTTCATACTCATTTCGCACATTTTATTGTCGGTTCCAGTATTGCCATTGGCTCTTTTGGCCATTTATAGAGGTATAACGGGCGAGTTTCACAAGCATGTTAAGATTGTAAAATGGACCTTCCCTATATGGATGTATGTGGCCATTACAGGTGTGATGGTTTATCTTTTTATGATGCCATATTATGCTTAACTTTGTACCTATGAAACGAGTACTAGCTTTATCTATTTTATCGATTATTTCTGTCACTAACTCTTTGGCGCAGTGTGCTATGTGCAAATCCGTAGTAGAAAGCAATATGGAAGGAGGAAGTAGTATAGGGGCTGGACTCAATGATGGTATTTTATACCTTATGGCCATGCCTTATTTGGCTTTAGC
>CAXDOW010000044.1:0-15180 GCA_963991165.1 uncultured Flavobacteriales bacterium
GCTAAATACCTGGTTAATATTAAATTATAAACAAAGTTGTTGTTTAATGTTTTTCTCATCTGAACGATGAACCAATGTAGATTGAGTTAAGTTACGCTTTTGCTTTGTTTCTTTTTTAGTCAAAATATGACTTTTAAAAGCGTGCTTTCTTTTAATTTTACCGGTGCCTGTAAGTTTGAACCTTTTTTTGGCACTTGATTTGGTTTTCATTTTAGGCATAATAAATGGATTAAATTATTTACTTTTCTTTTTGGGTGCAATAAACATTGTCATTCGTTTACCCTCTAGTTTTGGCATTTGTTCAACTACACCGTAGTCTTCTAATGCTTGGGCGAATTTTAATAACAAAATTTCACCTTTATCTTTAAAAACGATACTTCTTCCTCTAAAAAAAACAAATGCCTTTACTTTAGACCCTTCTTCCAAAAATTTGAGGGCATGTTTAGTCTTGAAATTCAAGTCATGCTCTTCCGTGTTAGGTCCGAATCGAATTTCTTTTATGACTGTTTTGGTAGCATTTGCTTTTATTAACTTTTGTTTCTTCTTCTGATCGTATAAGAATTTTTTATAGTCAATAATCTTACAAACTGGTGGATTTGCTTTTGGAGAAATTTCTACTAAATCTAGCTCTTTTTGCTCTGCTATTTTTAGTGCTTTGGACAAATTGAAAATTCCTGTCTCGATATTGTCTCCAACGAGTCTAACTTCTGGAGCTGTAATAGATTTATTAATTCTATGTTCGCTTTCATTTTTAGACCTTTTGTAGTTATTTCTTCTTCTTATAGCGATTTTTCTTATTGTTTAATTTTGATCAAATTTTTCTAGTAAACTATCTATTTCTTTGTTTATCAAATCAACGAACATTTGTACTTCCATACTTCCCAAATCTTGACCACCATGTTTTCTGACGGATACTTCATTATTACTTTCTTCCTTTTCTCCAACAATCAGCATGTAAGGTGTTTTGCTTATTTCAGCATCTCTAATCTTACGTCCTGCTTTTTCTGCTCTGTCGTCAATGTGGGCGCGAATATCGTAATTATTTAACATATTTAAAATATTTTCTGCGTATTCGTGATATTTTTCACTTATTGGCAAGATAAGAACTTGATTTGGTGTGAGCCAAAGTGGGAAGTTACCAGCACAATGTTCAATCAAAACAGAGATAAATCGTTCCATTGAACCAAATGGAGCACGATGTATCATGATAGGTCTATGGGATTTGTTATCGGATCCAATGTATTCTAGTTCAAATCGTTCCGGTAGGTTATAATCAATTTGGATAGTGCCTAATTGCCAATGCCTTCCTAGGGCATCTTTTACCATAAAATCTAACTTTGGTCCATAAAAAGCAGCTTCTCCATATTCAATGGATGTCTCAATACCTTTTTTTCGACATGCTTCAATAATAGCACTTTCAGCTTTTTCCCAATTTTCTTTTGACCCAATGTATTTGTCGTGATTTTCTAAATCTCGTAAGGAAATTTGAGCAGTAAATTGATCAAATTTTAATGTTTTAAAAATGTAAAGTACTAGGTCGATAACTTTAATAAATTCGGTTTTTAATTGTTCCTGAGTACAGAAAATATGGGCATCGTCTTGTGTAAACCCTCTTACTCTTGAAAGTCCATGTAGTTCGCCAGACTGTTCGTAGCGATATACTGTGCCAAATTCTGCCATACGGAGTGGTAAATCTTTATACGATCTTGGTTTTGTTTTATAAATTTCGCAATGGTGCGGACAATTCATAGGTTTTAATAAAAATTCTTCTCCCTCAGCAGGGGTGTGAATAGGTTGAAAAGAATCGGCGCCATATTTTGCATAGTGACCAGAACAAACATATAGTTCTTTACTACCAATATGAGGGGTGATGACTTGTTCGTATCCCGCTAATTTTTGTGCTTTTTTTAGAAAATTTTCCAATCGCTCTCTTAGGGCTGCTCCTTTTGGTAGCCAAAGGGGGAGGCCTTGACCCACTTTTTGAGAAAAAGCAAACAGTTCGAGTTCTTTTCCTAATTTTCTATGATCTCTTTTTTTAGCTTCTTCTATTAGTTCAAGATATTCTGTAAGTTCTTTTTTCTTAGGGAAGCTAATACCATAAATTCTGGTCAACTGTTTATTATTTTCATCTCCTTTCCAGTAGGCACCAGCAATGTTCAATAGCTTAACTGATTTGATAAATGAGGTGTTGGGAATATGGGGTCCTTTGCATAAATCGGTAAATTGACCTTGGGTGTAAAAGGTAATGTTTCCGTCTTCCAATCCGTCTATGAGTTCTAGTTTAAATTCATCGCCTTTTTGCTGGAAATAGGTAGTGGCTTCTTGCTTTGAAATGGCTTGTCTTTTAAACTCATTTTTTTGTCGAGCAAGCTCTAGCATTTTAGCTTCTATTTTAACAAAATCATCCGAAGAGATTGTGTAGTCTCCAAAATCGACGTCATAATAGAACCCATTTTCAATAGCGGGTCCTATTCCCAGTTTTATTCCAGGATATATAGATTCTAATGCTTCGGCCATTAGGTGGGCAGATGAGTGCCACATGGTTTGTTTACCCAAAGTATCGTTCCATGTCAATAATGTTAATTGACAATCGTGTTCAAGGGGTCTGTTAGCATCACGTATGTCGTCATCGACAAGGCAGGCAAGTACATTTCGTGCTAATCCTTCACTAATTTCTCTAGCAATGTGCATAGCACTTGTGCCTTTGTTGACACTTTTTATTGTTCCATCTGGAAGTGTGACTTTTATCATCAAACTATTTTTTACCTAAGGGTTTACCATAAGCTTACAAATATAATTATTTGACCTTTACCACTAACACTAGAAACGACTGTGCCTTAAACTTGAATGACACCTGGATTGTAAACAGTAGTGATGGGTGCATTATTAGCTGCTTCTATCCCCATGGAGATAATTTTTCTAGTTTCATTAGGTGAGACGATGGCATCGACCCAAAGACGTGCTGCGGCATAGTATGGAGAAGTTTGTTCTTCATACTTTTGGGTAATTGTTTTAAGAAGTTTTTCTTCCTGATTTTTGGTAATTGATTTGCCTTGTCGTTTTAGAGAAGATTTTTCTATTTGTAGAAGTACTTTGGCGGCTTGTTCTCCTCCCATTACGGCAATTTTGGCAGATGGCCAAGCTACAATTAATCGTGGGTCATAGGCCTTTCCACACATGGCGTAGTTACCAGCTCCGTATGAATTACCCATTATAATGGTGAATTTTGGGACGACAGAGTTACTCATGGCGTTGACGAGTTTGGCACCATCTTTTATGATGCCTCCGTGTTCTGATCTTGAACCAACCATAAATCCAGTGACGTCTTGTAAAAAGACTAACGGTATTTTTTTCTGATTACAATTTGCAATAAAACGCGTTGCTTTGTCGGCCGAATCGGAGTAAATAACCCCTCCAAATTGCATTTCTCCCTTTTTATTTTTCACCAATTTTCTTTGATTGGCGATGACTCCTACGGCCCAGCCGTCGATTCGTGCGTAACCACAAATAATGGTCGAGCCATATCCTTTTTTATATTCCTTGAAGTCGGATTGATCGACTAGACGTTTAATTATCTCAAGTGTGTCATATGATTTTTCTCTGCCTTCGGGTAAAATTTTGAGGATTTCGTCGGTTGGATGTTTGGGTAAGCTACTTTTTTCTCTATTAAAGCCCGCCGTTTCAAAATCGCCAATTTTTCCCATTATTGTTTGAATGGTTGTGAGGCAATCTTCATCGCTATCGGATTGATAATCGGTCACCCCAGAAAGTTGACAATGGGTTTCTGCTCCGCCCAGTGTTTCATTATCAATATCTTCCCCAATAGCGGCTTTTACTAGATAGCTTCCTGCCAAGAAAATAGTACCTGTTTTATTGACAATAAGTGCTTCGTCGCTCATAATGGGTAAGTATGCCCCACCGGCTACGCAAGAGCCCATAACGGCTGAAATTTGTGTGATGCCCATGGATGACATTTTAGCATTATTTCTAAAAATCCGCCCAAAATGCTCTTTGTCAGGAAAAATTTCGTCTTGAAGAGGAAGGAAAACACCAGCACTATCAACAAGATAAATGATTGGTAGTTTATTTTCCATAGCTATTTCTTGTGCTCTTAAATTCTTTTTGGCTGTTATGGGAAACCACGCTCCAGCTTTAACGGTGGCATCATTGGCAACAATGACACACATTTTTTTGCTGACATATCCAATTACAACAACGACACCTGCACTGGGGCATCCACCATGTTCTTCATACATGTTATCGCCTGCAAAAGCACCGACTTCAAACATGTCAGTGTTTTCATCAATCAGGAATTCTATGCGTTGTCTGGCCGTCAGTTTTCCTTTTTGATTATGCTTCTCTATTTTTTGTTTGCCTCCACCGAGCTTTATCTTATCCAATTTCCGATTCATTTCAGAAATTAGTAGTTTCATTTTATCTTCGTTTTTGTTTGATTCTAAATCCATTCTTTCTTATAGGTTAATTTGTAATTTATCAAGATGCGATTTTGTATTTCTTCCTTCATTTAAGAATAAATCTAAGATACTAAGTTTAGGTAAAAATCCATATTTGTTGTCGAACACTTGAAAATAAGGTGGTGTTACTGCGTGTTCAAAGGTATAATTTCTTAGGTCAACATAATCATCTCCGTTTTCGTATTTTTTTGTCAGCTTTGGGAATGAAGGTAATCCAATTTTTGAGTATAAGAAGTGATTGATCTCTAGGTTTAAGTCAAGTAGGAAATGGTGTTTTGAATGGATTATTTTATGCAACTCTGATTCGTAAAATTCAAAATAAGGAGATGATCTGTAGGCACTTGTGATACTTTGCCAATGTTCTTTTTGCCAGTTCCAGTCATATGAAATGGTGATATCTTTAAAGAGAGTTTTAGAGCTATTTTTTCTTTTTTTGGGTACTGTGAGTGTGAGAATCCCGTTAGCTCCAAAAATTTTACATCGATTGCGTAAACTTTGTTTGATGAAATAATCGTTTACTTCTATGTCGCATTCAAATTGATTGAGATAGGCGAAGTATTCGATGGGTCCAAAATAGGCACAAGGCAAGAGGTATGTGTTAGTGGACTGCATTAAATAATCTCTTCCATCTAATTTTGTTGATACCGCTTTTGTTTTTATCCCAACTCATCCATATAAAAAGTGCTTTTCCTACTACATGATCTTCAGGAACAAACCCCCAATATCGAGAGTCTAGAGAATTGTGTCGGTTATCACCCATCATCCAGTAATAGTTCATGTTGAATGTGTAAGAAGTAGCTAGTTCATCGTTGATGTAGATATTTTCTCCAATGATTTCCAACTTATTTTTTTCATAGGTTTCAATGATTCTTCGATACATGGAAATGTTGTCTGAATTGATTTCTACTGACGTCCCTTTTTTAGGTATTTTTACAGGACCCAAATGGTCTAAATTCCAATTGAATTGGTCGTTGGGAAAAATGAGTTCAGGTGAATTTATTTTGACTCCTTTCTCTGCGACTATTTTTTCTACTTTTTTAACATAAGTAAATCGCTTTATGGCTTCTAGACTTTTTTGGTTAAGCATCAATTCATAATCTCCATTTTTTGACAGGATTTGGCCTTCGTAGATATTATATTTTTTGAGGGTTCTTTCGCTAAAAAGAGTGCCATCGGTTTTGACATAATATCTAAATTGATTTCTCATTTTTTTGGTGATTTTCTGTGGCTCGCCATTGACATATAAATCGGCATTTTTTATCTCAATGATATCGCCTGGAATACCAACACATCTTTTAATGTAGTTTTCTTTCTTGTCAACTGGTCTTTCGGGATGAAGGGCATCATCGGCCGGATAGTTGAATACGACACAGTCGTTTCTTTGTACTTCGCCAAATCCTTTCATTCTATGATAATCCAATTGTATCCATTTTAGATAGGCGGGTGTATTTTTTGTTAAAGGAAGAGTGTGATGAACCAAAGGAAAGGAGAGAGGGGTCATTGGTACTCTAGGGCCATAGCTAACTTTACTGACAAACAAAAAATCTCCAATAAGGAGTGATTTTTCCATAGAAGATGTTGGAATGGTGTAAGCTTCTATCAAAAAAGTTCTTAAGATAGTGGCCGCAATGACGGCAAACAAAATAGCATTAAACCAGCTTTTAAGTTCATTTTTGGATTTCTTTTTCTTCTTTTCTTTTTTCTTCCAAAATTGCCAGTTTATGGTTTTCCAAAATAGGATATCGCCAACTATCAGAGGAAGGAAATATAACCATTCTCCATCAATCAAATAGACCAAGAAAGACCACACTATGGTGAATATAAGGAACATGACTACTTTGTACGATTTTCCTAAAAGTTGCTTCAATTTATTCATGATTTGGTATTAAAATTAAGAATGTCTTTCATAGTAAATATTCCTTGTTTGCCAACAATCCACTCTGCAGCCAACAATGCTCCTTGTGCGAAGCCCATTCTGTTGTGAGCTTCATGTTGAATTGATATGGTATCAATTTCGGACGAATAGTTAACGCAATGTGTACCAATTATATTGTCGATTCTATGACTTTTGATTGGAACCTGTTTATCGAAATGAGATTGTAGGGTTATGGCTGTTCCGCTGGGTTTATCTAGTTTTTCTGTATGATGAATTTCTTCAATTTGGGGTAGGTAATCAGATTGATGTTTCATTATTTGGCTCAGGTAACGATTGAGTTCAAAAAAGATATTTACACCAATACTGAAATTAGTGGTGTGTATAAAGGCCGTGTTGTTAGACAATACTATGTCATGTACTTTATGTAGCTTTTCTGTCCATCCTGTAGTACCACTAACCACTGGCGTACTGCCTTGTAATGCAGTAGTTATGTTTTTATAGGCAGAATTTGGTGTGCTAAAATCGATAGCTACATCTATGTTGCTGAAATTGATGGCTAATATTTCTGAAGGAGTATCAGCAGTAGCAGCAATATGGTGACCTTTTTGTAAGGCCAATTGATTGATTAACTGACCCATTTTTCCAAAACCGAGCAGGGCTATATTCATATCTCCAAAGTTAAAAATTCATATTTAAAATTAGAAATGTACTATTGCCATTTGAATCCATAGAAAACGTTGGTTGCCAATTTAAGCTTAAATCGTCGCTAATATCATATTCGAATAAATGTGCATCAACACTAGCATCGACAATATTCAATAGATAAATAGCTCCTGTAATAATGTATGAAATGTCGGTATTACGCTCATAATAATCCATGATGGTAATTAATTGGCTTGGGTTGTAGATGTCATAGTAGGCGTCAATTCCCCCATTGGAACGAACCAGATATGCATCTTTGTAGGTATTGAATTTGGATTTATTGTCGGCTATAAAGTAAATTCCAGTAGCTAGAGACGCATAGATAATTGGAACTTTCCAATATTTTTTATTGTAAACTTGGCCAGCACCAGGGATAATTGCGGATAAAATAGATGCCTTGTGTGGAGAATGTGCCCTTGTCGTGTCGCTATGTTGTGAAAAACTGTGTAACGACATTAATATTAAAAGATGAATGAGAAGTACTTTCAATTATTTTTTGAGTTGTTCTATTAAGTCGTACATATCTTTGTTGGACTGAAACAGTATTTCTACTTTTCCTTTTCCTGACTTCATTACTTTTAGATTGACCTCTTTATTGAGCACACTGGATAAGTCATTGGCTATTTTTTGATGTTCGAATTTTGGAATCGTGGATGGTTTTTTTATGTTTTTAGCTTTATAGCCAGTCTGACCAAAATCTTTGACAATTTGTTCGATTTCTCTGACAGTAAATTGATTGACTACGGCATCTCTAAAAATATTTATTTGAGTGTCAGGGTTACTAATAGTTATCAAAGCTCGAGCGTGTCCCATGGAAATTTCTTCCTTTTTTAAGGATGCTAAAATCTCAGCAGGTAATTTTAAAAGTCTGAGGTAGTTCGTGATGGTTGATCTTTTTTTCCCTACTCTTGAGCTCATTTTTTCTTGTGTGAGCTTACACTCTTCAATGAGTCGTTGATAGCTCAAGGCGATTTCGACTGGATTTAATTGCTCTCTTTGTATATTTTCTACTAGAGCCATTTCAAGCATCTCTTGATCGTTAGCGATGCGTATATAGGCAGGCACAACTGCCAGTTTAGCTATTTGGGATGCTCTAAATCTTCTTTCTCCAGAAATTAGTTGGTATTTGTCGTAGCCAAGTTTTCTGACGGTTAGCGGTTGAATGATGCCAAGTTGCTGAATAGATATAGCCAATTCTTGCAAGGAATTGTCGTCAAAGTCTCGTCTTGGCTGAAATGGATTGACCTCAATTTTGTTTAATGGTAAATCCGTAACAGAGCCAACTGTTTTTCCGATGTTTTCTACATTTTCATTGGTGGTGATATCTGTTTCTGCATTTTTTAATAGAGCGGATAATCCCTTTCCCAATGCTTTTTTCTTATCGGCCATAATTAAATAATTTGTAATTCACGTTTTAAATTTTTTTCAATAATCTCTTTTGCTAGATTCAAATAATTGATGGCTCCTTTGCTGTTGGCATCGTGCATAATTATGGTTTCTCCAAAACTGGGCGCTTCACTCAGTCGCACATTACGTTGGATAATGGTGTCAAAGACCATTTCTTGGAAGTGAGTTTTTACTTCCTCAACCACTTGATTTGATAACCTTAAGCGCGTATCGTACATGGTTAGCAGAAGCCCTTCAATATCTAAAGATTTGTTTAGTCGACTTTGTACAATTTTTATGGTATTTAAGAGTTTACCCAGTCCTTCCAAAGCAAAATACTCGCATTGAATCGGAATGATAATCGAATTTGCAGCGGTAAGAGAATTGGTAGTTACGATACCTAAAGAGGGTGCGCAGTCTATTAAAATAAAATCATATTTTTTTTCGATTTTTTTTATGATGCTTTTGAGGATAAACTCTCTGTTCGGTTGGTTGATGAGTTCTAACTCGGCACCTACTAAGTCAATATTTGCTGGTAGTAAATCTAAATTCGGACTATTTGTTTTGAGGATTGCATCGTTTGGATTAGCGCCATCTATGAGGCATTCATACAGTCCGTTTGTTACTTCTCTAGGGTCGAAACCTACCCCTGAGGTGGAATTTGCTTGCGGGTCAGCGTCTATCAATAGTACTTTATGTTCTAACACGCCCATACTTGCTGAAAGATTGATGGCAGTTGTTGTTTTTCCAACGCCACCTTTTTGGTTAGCAATGACAATTATTTTACTCATAAAATTTTGTATTTAACGTTGCTTTAAGTTTCTAGCTAATTTAATCAATTGGTTCAAAATAAATTTGATTACATTTGGGTTTAAAAATAGATTAATTTTTTAATCTGATTTGACAAAAAAAAGGTTGTTTTTTAACATTTTGGAAAAAATGTTAATAGCAGTTATTAATTTAGATTTCAATGATATTTACAATAATTACATTACAGACTTTTATTCATGAATTAGGTGGTTCTATTTTGGAGTCATTAAGCGTTTTCTTTTTGGCGGTTTTATTTTTACAATCTGGTTTCGACAAGCTCGTTGATAGAGCGGGAAACCTTTCTTGGTTGAAAGATCACTTTTCAAAATCTCCTTTGAGTGGCATGGTATCTTTTTTGTTGTCGGTAGTTACTCTTGTTGAGGTAATTGCAGGACTGGCAAGTTTAATAGGAGCTGGGTGGTTGGTTTTCAATGGTGATTCTACCTTTGCTATCATAGGAACGATTTTTTCTATGTTGGCTTTAGTAATGTTGTTTGCAGGACAAAGAATTGCGAAGGATTATGCTGGGGCTCAATCGCTAGTAAGCTACTTTATTCTGACGATAATTACCTTATTGATGTTGTTAGATAAAATTTAAATATCCTCAAAATTGATATCGGTAAAGTCTTTACCATCCGAACTATCGTCAGCGGGCTCGGAGGTATCTTCAAGTGATGAAACGCCTTGCTGATCATTAATAAACTGAATAGTGTCGATAAAAGCATCTTTAAATTTCTCAAAATCTTCTTTATAAAGAAAAATCTTATGTTTTTTAAAGCTGTGATTGCCTTCATCGTCAAAGATTTTTTTACTTTCGGTGATAGTCAAGTAATACTCATTGGCTTTAGTAGCTCTAACATCAAAAAAGTACGTTCTTTTTCCAGCTCTAACCTTGTTTGAATAAATTTCTTCTTGTTCGTCTTTGTAACCCTGCATTTTCAATTTTTTATTAAGTTCTCAAATCTAACCATATTAATTCAATTAACAAATATTTCTTGGCAGTGATTTTTGTTGTTGATACATGTCATAATAACTACTCTTTTTAGCCATTAGTTTTTGGTGAGTACCTTGTTCTTTTATAGTTCCTTTATCCAACACAATAATTTCATCTGCATGCGTAATGGACGCAAGTTTGTGACTAACTATGATGATGGTTTTCTTTCCTTTGTATTTTATGATTTCATTCATAATTTTTTGCTCGGTTTCATTGTCGACTGCCGATAAGCAGTCGTCTAAAATTAGGATAGAAGATGGTTTTAAAAAAGCGCGAGCTATGGAAATACGTTGTTTTTGCCCTCCCGATAAGGTAACGCCTCGTTCACCAATTCTAGTAGAATAACCCTGCGGGAAATCAATAATATTGTCGTGAACATCTGCTTTAATGGCTACCTCTTCAATTTCATCCTGAGCGTACTTTGATTGAGTCCCGAAAGCAATATTATTGACAATAGAATCAGAAAATAATAGGGCTTCTTGAGGAGCAATACTAATGGATTGTCTAAGTGCTTTGAGATTAATTTCGTGAATTGGCTGACCATCAATTTCAATGGTGCCTTGAGTAGCATCATACATTCTAGTAATGAGTTGCACAATGGATGACTTACCTGACCCTGTTTTGCCAACAATAGCTACAAATTGGTGTTTTTTGATTGTTAGTGTTATGTCTTTTAATGCGGCGATATCATTTTCAGGATAGTTGAAATTTACATTTTTGAAAGAAATAGACCCTTCTATAATCCCGTCATTGGTTTTATTGGATGATAGTTTGGAAGGTGTATTCAAAAATTCATTTATTCTTTTTTGCGAAGCTGCTGCCCTTTGAATAATTGAGGTTACCCAGCCAATAGAAGCCATTGGCCAAGTCAGCATATTGACATAGATAATAAATTCCGCAATATTTCCGGTGGTAATATTACCAGCCGCAGCTTCCAATCCACCTACATAAATCGTTAGTAGAGTACTCAGTCCTATAAGTAACAGCATAAAGGGAAAAAATGCCGCATTTGTTTTAGCTAGAGAAATATTTCTTTTTTGGTATTCGTAGGTTTCTTTTGAGAAGTAGTTGAAATTAATCGATTCGTTGACAAAGGATTTCAGAATTCTAATTCCCGAAAAAGACTCTTGTGAAATGGTTGATAACACAGAGAGTTGTTGTTGTACCCCTTCACTTTTGGAGTGAATAATTTTACTAATAAAAAATATAGTAACAGACATGATGGGCAGTGGTGCTAATACAAACAAACTCAATTTGGCATTGATGCTGAACATATTATACATGACCAATGAAAATAATGAAATCATATTAATAGGGTACATGGTAGCTGGTCCTAAAAACATTCTTACTCTACTCACGTCCTCACTAATTCGCGCCATAAGGTCACCTGTTCTATTTTGTTTGTAAAAACTAATATCGAGTTCTTGGTAATGAGCGTAAATTTCATTTTTTAAGTCGTATTCAATTAAACGTGACATAACGATAATCGTTTGTCTCATAAAAAACATAAATACGCCCTTTAATAAGGCAAAAAGAATAAGCATCAATCCAAAATAAAGCAAATTAGAATTCAATGAAGAATAGTCCACAATAGAGTTAGTCTGAGCATCTTCAATGGCCATTTTGGCAGTGTCAAAAGCTTTTCTAGTAAAAATGGCAGGGTACAAGGCAAATACATTGGAAATCACAACAAAACACACTCCAACTAAAAAACGCCAACGGTATTTTTTGTAGAACTTGAACAGATATTTTAACTCCGACATAAATCTGTGTTCAATAAATTATTAAATCAAATAAAATTGTAGTTTAGCGAACTCAAAAATAATCAACCTTGATTATGGGTTAACATGCAACAAAGGTAACTAACTTTCTATTGATTATGATTGCAAATTCAAAAACAAAAAACCAGATCGATTCCTTACATCAAGAAAGTCACGTTCTTGACTTGATGCACTCCATGGATCACGAACAGTTAGTTTTTTGTAATGATAAAGTGACTGGGCTGAAAGCCATCATTGCGATCCATGACACTACCCTTGGACCATCGCTTGGTGGTACAAGAATGTGGTCATACAACAACGAAAACGACGCTTTGATTGATGTCTTACGTCTATCAAGAGGAATGACCTACAAAGCAGCCATTACTGGTTTAAACTTGGGCGGCGGAAAAGCGGTTATAATAGGAAATCCACACACCCTGAAAAGTGAAAAATTAATGCGCAAATTTGGTGAGTTTGTAAATAGTTTGGGTGGAAAATACATCACTGCCGAAGATGTTGGCATGAGTGCTCAAGACATGAAATATGTTAAGATGGAAACGGATTTTGTGACAGGTATTCCAATGGAGATGGGAGGAAGTGGTGATCCTTCTCCAGTAACCGCATTTGGTGTTTTTATGGGAATGAAAGCGGCTGCCAAATTCAAATGGGGAAACGATGATTTGAGACATAAAAAAGTGGTGGTTCAAGGTGTTGGACATGTAGGAGAGAATGTGGTAAAACATCTGTCTGAAGAAGGTGCTGAAGTTTACATTAACGACATTAATCAAGAAATGGTCAAGCACGTTTCTGAAAAATATAACACTCAAATAATTAGCCCAGAAGAGGTATATAGTATGCCCTCTGATATTTACTCCCCTTGTGCCTTAGGAGCTACCATCAATGACCAAACGATTGACACTTTAAATTGTGATATTATAGCTGGCGCTGCCAACAATCAGCTAAAAGACGAAATGAAGCATGCCAAGCTGTTAAGTCAACGCAATATTTTATACGCACCAGACTTTTTGATAAATGCTGGCGGACTTATAAATGTGTATTCTGAACTCAACGGATACGACAGAGAAAAAGCGCTTGATAAGACAAGAAATATTTACAACACAACCTTAGAAATCTTTGTTAAAGCACAAGAAGAGGAGATAACCACTCATGAAGCGGCACTGAGATTAGCCCAAGAAAAAATCCAACAAGCAACGATTAAGTCGTAACCCCTATGTTAAATCGAAGGCATCTTAGAATCCGAGTTTTACAATTCGTATATTCATGGAACAAATCCAAAAATGTCGATTTAGCCATTTTCGAAAAACAATTTCGTAAATCTTTGAATAAAGTTGACGAGTTATATCTTTATCTTCTTCTTCTCATGATAGAGCTCAGAGATTTTGCAATTAATTATCAAGAAGATGCTAAAAATAAGAAATTGCCAACCTCTGATGATCTTAACCCTAATCCAAAATTCATTGAGAATTTATTTTTAGAAAAACTCAAAGAAGATTCCTCGCTACTCTCAAGAATCAACAGCTATAAACTTTCGTTTGCTGATCATCAGCCATTAATAAAATCTATTTTTTTCAAAATCAAAGATTCAGAAGTTTTCAAGGAATATATGACCTCTTCAAACACAAACTTTCAGGATGATAAAAAGTTCGTTGTTCAGTTATTTAGTAAGCTATTAATCGAAATGGAATCTTTACAAGACTTTCTTTGTGAAAAAAATATGTTCTGGGATGATGATTTGCCATTCATTTCTAGTATGATTGTCAAAACAATTAAGGATTCTACTCCATCCAAACTGGCTTTGTTGCCATTATTCAAAAATCAAGACGATCAGCAATTTTCCATAAATTTATTAAGGCACACTATCGTAAACTTTGATGAGTTCTCTGAATTGATTGATGAAAAAACACAAAACTGGGAAATAGAAAGAGTCGCTCAAATAGACTTAATCCTGATGCAAATGGCCTTAGCTGAACTTCTCAAAATGCCACATATACCAGTCAAAGTTAGTATCAATGAATATCTTGAACTAGCCAAATATTACAGTACTTCCAACAGCAAAAGTTTTGTGAATGGAATTTTAGATAATATACTTTCTGATCTCAAAGAAAAAAGATTGATTAAAAAAATAGGTCGGGGACTTATAGAATAATTATTATTTTTGTCCTTGTAATCAACCATAGCAATCATGTATAAAAGTTTAGTTATCTGTTCGCTTTTTGCTCTTTTTTCTTGTGCTGATGTTTCTAAGCAAGTTAATTTAAAAGAAAAAGAAACCGTTGTTAACCCTTCTGAAGAGAAAAAACCGACGTTAAGTACCGATTTGGTAACCAATCCAAACACAGCAGAAGAAAACGTGAAGTCGAGCTTAGGGCCTCAATTTTCGTTTGAAACAGAACTACATGATTTTGGCCAGTTAATAGATGGTGAAAAAGTTTCTTATTCATTCAAATTTACTAATTCAGGAGACCAACCCTTGATTATTTCCAACGCAAAAGGTTCATGTGGTTGTACTGTACCCAATTGGCCCAAAGACCCTATCCAACCTGGTGATTCAGGGACTATTGATGTAACCTTTAATAGTTCGGGACGAACTGGAAAACAAAACAAAGCCATCACATTGACGGCTAATACTAACCCAAGCAGAAAAGTGATAAATATCACCTCTGAAGTTATTTCAAACTAATGAATTTACTATACATTTTATTACAAGACCAATCAGGTGGAAACCCTCTTATTTTCTTTGTACTCGTTTTTGGTGTGTTTTGGTTTTTTATGATTCGACCCCAAATAAAAAAGCAAAAACAAGAACGTAAGTTTAGAGAACAAATAAAAAAAGGAGATAGGGTTGTAACCACTGGTGGTATTCACGGAAAAGTGATAGAAATTTCAGAGCGAACAGTTAATATTGATCTTGGCGATACCATTGTAAAATGTGAAAAAAGTTGTCTATCAGTAGATTTATCCACACCAAAAGAATAAGTTGGGGTAAGGCCCTATTATGTTGAGTAAACTTACATTTCTTTTAAATCAGTTTGTCTCTATTCTTAAAATAGACAAAAAGCAGCTTCCAGTTTTCTCGTTTCTTCTAGTGCTATCCACCATTTTTTGGATACTTACCGTTTTATCCAAAGAGTACACTACCACTGTACGATACCTGTC
>CAXDOW010000045.1:0-14762 GCA_963991165.1 uncultured Flavobacteriales bacterium
ACGGATGGACAGCCCCCAAAGACGTTATTCTAAAAGTAGCGGGTATTCTTACGGTGAAAGGTGGTACCGGCTGTATTGTCGAATATTTTGGTGAAGGAGCCGAATCGCTTTCGTGCACTGGCAAAGGAACCATTTGCAATATGGGTGCGGAGATAGGTGCTACCACCTCTACTTTTGGCTACGACGAAAGTATGGAACGATACCTTAGAGCGACCGATAGAAATGATGTAGCTGATGCGGCTAATCAAATCAAAGAATACCTGACTGGCGATGCCGAGGTATATGCTCATCCCGAGCAGTATTTTGACCAAGTCATTGAAATTAATTTATCGGAGTTAACGCCACATTTGAATGGTCCTTTTACCCCCGATTTAGCGACTCCTGTTGCCGACATGAAGGAAAAAGCTCAGACCAACGATTGGCCTATAGATATTGAGTGGGCTTTGATAGGATCTTGTACCAACTCCTCCTATGAGGATTTGACCCGAGCGGCCTCCATAGTAGAAGATGCCGTGGCCAAAGGACTCGAACCCAAAGCCACTTTAGGCATCAATCCTGGTTCGGAGCAAGTACGTTTTACGGCAGAACGCGACGGACTCATCGATACGTTTAATAAGTTCGAGACCACCCGCATATTTACTAACGCCTGTGGGCCATGCATTGGTCAATGGGATAGAGAAGGGGCTGACAAACAAGAGAAAAATTCCATTGTTCATTCCTTTAATAGAAACTTTGCTAAACGTGCCGATGGCAACCCCAATACCCATGCCTTTGTGGCGTCGCCAGAAATGGTAGCGGCTATTGCTATTTCAGGGCGTTTAGATTTTAACCCCATCACCGATACTCTGGTAAATGATAAAGGACAGCAAGTACAATTAGCAGAGCCGACGGGCCAAGAATTACCCCAAAAGGGCTTCGACGTAGAAGACAATGGCTATCAAGAGCCAGCGCAAGATGGCAGCCACGTAGAAGTGGTGGTTAATCCCAACTCCAACCGCTTACAACTTTTAACCCCATTTAAACCGTGGGACGGACATAACATCACTGCTGCCAAGCTACTCATCAAAGCTCAAGGTAAATGCACCACCGACCATATTTCTATGGCTGGGCCATGGCTCAGATTTAGGGGGCATTTGGATAATATTTCTAACAATTGCCTCATTGGAGCAGTCAATGCTTTTAGCGGTGCTACCAATTCAGTGGTCAACCAATTGGACGGCACCAGCGATGAAGTACCCAATGTGGCTCGTGCCTACAAAGCAGCCGGAGTAGATACCATAGTTGTGGGGGACCATAATTATGGTGAAGGTTCCTCTAGAGAACATGCGGCTATGGAACCACGACACTTAGGCGTTCGTGCCGTCATCGTTAAATCCTTCGCTAGAATACATGAAACCAACCTCAAAAAACAAGGTATGTTGGGACTAACGTTTGCTAATGAAAGCGATTACGACCTCATTCGCGAAGACGATACCTTTAATTTTATTGATTTGTCAGAGTTTGCACCTAACAAAGTATTGACATTGGAAATAGTTCATGCTGATGGAACGGTTGATGCTATTTCACTTAACCATACCTACAACGAACAGCAAATAGAATGGTTTAAAGCCGGATCGGCCTTGAATTTGATTCGTCAGCAAAATAGTTAATTTCATTAATTGTACAGTTACAATTGCAGTGCAAACAGTGTCATTGAAACGGGCCGAAGATGTCAATCTGACGTTTTTAATCGGTTTTTTAGTGTCCTTTAGTAGATTTTGTTGGTTTGCTTATCAGTTAAAATAGATTTTTATCGGCTATTTTAAGCTATTCATCTAATAATTTATCGATTCATCCAATTTTGGAAATAGGCATCCAAATAATAACTACTTTCAGGTTTTACTAATCAAAACATACTATGCTTTATGAAAAAATCATTATTACTTTATACTCTATTTTTTGTTGCATCTTCTGCTTTCTCACAAGTTAGGATTGGCACTGGGTTAGAAGAATATTATTTACCAGTTTATCCCTATTACGGCTTCAGTTACTCCCAAACTATCTATCAAGCTAGTCAGGTCAATGCAAGTGGTGACATTACTTCCATAGTGTATTATGCCAAACCTGGTATCAATATTTCTTCTTCCAATTACTGGAAGGTTTATGTAGGTCATACAAGTCAATCTGTATTTGTTGGTGATGGAGATACCTGGATTGATGCCAATGATTTAACATTGGTTTTTGATGGAAATGTCTCCATAGTTGGTGATTCTGTGACTATTGTCTTCAACCAGCCTTTTTCCTACAATGGAGTGGATAATTTGGTTATTGCAGTAGATGAAAATCAGCCAAATTATAATAATAGTTCTGACCGTTTTTACTCATCAATTACCTCTGGAACAGTCTCTAAATTGTACAGGTCTGATTCTAACAACCCAGATCCGTATAATCCACCTGGTGAATATGCCGCTACTCATGCTTATTATCCAAACATTACTTTAGTTGGGATTACATCTTCTTGTTCAGCGGGGGGCATTGCTAATTTAGAAACTGGGGAGATAACGGATACTTCTGCAGTATTGCAGTGGGATGGTAATTTTTCCAGTTACTCAGTGAATGTAATTCCTGGAGGTCAGCCGTTTGAACAGGGAACGGAGTACATTACCACAAATAATTTTTTAGTGGTAGATGGACTTTCTGACCTTTCGGAATACGGCTTTTATGTTAGGGGAATTTGTGGAGTAGGAGATACTTCCGCATGGGTAGGAAGTTACAATTTTAAAACCAGATGTACTCCAGATATACCTTTTGTGTTAAATGAGTTGCCTGGTTTTTTAAATGATGGAAATGGGACGCTCGACCCTTGTTGGAGAAAAAGACTAGGATACCTTACGGGAGATACTATTCAGTTCGCGCCGACTATCTATAACTCTTGGTATTATGCTGCTGCATTTGCCAATGTTGGTTCTGGTTCAGCAAGACTTAATATATACGGGACCAGTAAGAGGGATTGGTTGATTTCTAATAGCTATGATTTGGGAACAGAACCTAACAACTATGTAGCAGAATTTGACTTAGCTTTAACAGTATTTGGTACTTCTAATCCAGGATATGTGTTAGGAGATGATGATGTCTTTGCATTTCTCATTTCAGAGGATAACGGGGCTACTTGGACAACTGCTAACATTTTACGCAGTTGGGGTTCCAATGATACAATAGGACTTAATGACCATATTTCGATTGATTTATCAGCTTACTCTGGACTCGTCGCGTTTGCATTTTATGGAGAGTCCACCCAAAACAATGTCGATAACAATCTATATGTAGATAATTTTGTAGTTAACAAGTGTAACACTGTTATTCAATCAAACGATACAGTTTGTGGCATCTATACATCAGTGTTGGGTAATGTGTACACCTCATCTGGCACATACAGAGACACCATCGTTGGTGCTACCTGCGATAGTATTTTTGAAGTGGAACTAGTTGTTGATTCGCTTTTGATGGCTGATAGCTTGACTATTACTACCTGTAACCCCTTTGTGGCTCCTAGCGGTAATGTATATACCACTTCAGGAGTCTATATTGATACAGTTTATAGCTCGTCTCCAATATGTGACAGTTTATATGTAATCAACCTTCAAGTAAACTCACCTATTACGAACTCCACAAATGAAACGACATGCGATACTTTTGTATCGGTTACTGGAAATGTATATACAGAAACAGGCATTTATGCCGATACATTAACGGGTTCAAATATGTGCGACAGTATCATTCAGGTCAATTTATATATTCCAAATATAGATGTTACTGTTACCCAAAATGATTCTTTGCTATCGGTGAACGAAACCGATTCTTCAGCAGCCTATCAATGGGTCGATTGCAATGAAAATAATTCGCCAATAGCAGGGCAATCGAATGCTAGTTTTGTAGCTACAGAGTCGGGTAGTTATGCCTGTTTTATATCTGCTTCGGGGTGTCAACGTCTCACAGACTGTATTGAATTTACTATTGATTCTGTGCCAAATCCCAATGATACTACTACTAATGATAGCACATTCGTACATGAATTTTTAACTTCAGATATTTTAATATTTCCTAATCCAAACGATGGTAGTTTTAATTTAGAACTGAAACAGGAGCCCAATGGTCAAGCTGTTGTGACTGTAAGCAATACCTTAGGGCAGGTAGTATATGTAAATCAAGATGTAAAAAGATCTCAGCCAATTCATCTGCCGTCAAACAGCAAGGGTATTTTCATTCTTGATGTCAGGCTTAATAATCAGTCTATTAAAAAGCGCATTTTGGTTAAATAACACTGTTGATTACATTCAGCCCTTTGGCTGACCAAAGTTGCTACACACGCCTTAGGCGTGTAGCAACTTTGGAGATGTAATCCAACGACCCCTAGACTATATTGCTTTATGAGCAACAAGACTAACACAGACCGCCAAAGACTGGCATCGAGCAAAACGCAATTTGGTTAGGTTTTCTACAGTTTATTGCATAGGCGAGTAAACACGACTATTCAAAATATAGAACCTAACTCCGTTTAGCGGGGCCTTAGTGAAAATGCTAGAAAACGTTCAACTATAAAACAAAATGAAAAGAATCAACAAACACTTTCAGTCAGTTATTGTGGTAGCAATAATTCTAGCATTTACATGGCCTTGCCAAACAGACGAAAAACTAGAACTTAGCTCCAATTAACATTATGATTATCAAAGGGCTAATCACCCGAAGTCGGTAAAAGCTGAAAACCGACACGAAAGATGAAAATAAGCACAGGGATGTCGAAAACTGTATTAAGAGTAGACGAAAATCTAAATTTTAAATATTATGTCATTAATTAAATGGAAAGATAACAGCCTATTTCCCACATTTGATTCATTTCGGGATGACTTTTTTAATCGCGATTTTTTTAGTAATAGTTTGGAATTGGGAACCAGCATTCCAGCAGTAAATACAAAAGAAACGGATGAGTCGTATTTTATAGAAGTAGCAATTCCTGGTATGAAAAAGGAAGATTTCAATATTGACTTAAATGATAATGTTCTTTCAATTTCTTCAGAGAAAAAAGAAGAAAAGGAGGAAAAAGATGGAGAAAAAATAACAAGACGTGAGTTTAGCTATTCTTCATTCAAAAGAAGTTTTCAGTTGCCTGAAAATATTAAGAAAGATGATATATCAGCTGAATATTCTGATGGTTTATTGACATTAGCTCTTCCAAAGACAGGACCAAAAAAAGTTGAAAATAAGAAGCAGATAGAAATTAAATAAAAACTACTTCCAACAATGTTTATTGAGAGAAAGGAGCCTTTTGGCTCCTTTTTTTTGTCTTTTAGCAGTGTCAATTATAGTTTATGAAAGGTGTATATTGTAAGGCGTGAAACAAAAGAACACATCTGCGGTCATTTGGTTTTGGGCTATTTCATGCACCGCTAAAAAAGACAAGCGATTTTAGGGCTGGCTAAAAGTACTCTCTAGAGTTTAGTGTGTTTAATTATTTTTAATTAGTGTTCTGTAATTGTCAATAGCCACAAAATAGTCAGGGTCTTCCACAACATTAATATCACATATTTTGTCGGCTTTTTTAATTAATCTGATGCAGTCCTTTGACAAGTGTCTGAGGTGTACACTTTTATTTTTCTTCAAGTACTTTTCACTTAGTTTGTTGATACACTCTATGGCAGATTGGTCCATAATTCTTGACTCTTTAAAATCAATGATAATTTCGTTGGGATCATTATCAACATCAAATTTACTGTTGAACAGTTCAACGCATCCGAAAAATAAAGGGCCAAAAATTTCGTAATGTTTCACCCCGTATTCGTCAATAAATTTACGAGCCCTAATGCGTTTGGCATTTTCCCATGAAAATACCAAGGATGAAACAATGACACCTGCCAATACTGCTATGGCTAAATCAAATATTACGGTTAGTACGGTAACTAAAATAATAACGACAACATCAGCTTGAGGTACTTTGTTCCATACCTTCAAACTAGACCATGCAAATGTGCCAATGACGACCATAAACATAACGCCTACCAGAGCCGCAATGGGTATCATTTCTATGTAAGAGGATGCAAAAAGAATAAAGCACAATAGAGCCAAAGCGGCTACTACTCCAGAAAGCCTTCCTCTACCACCTGATTTTATATTGATGATGCTTTGTCCAATCATAGCACAACCACCCATACCGCCAAAAAAACCATTGACGATGTTAGCTCCACCTTGTGCTAGGCATTCTCTATTTCCATTTCCTCTTGTTTCAGTGAGTTCGTCAATTAGATTAAGTGTCATTAAGGATTCGATGAGTCCGATAGCAGCTAATATGATGGCGTAGGGGAATATGAAAGTTAGCGTCTCCCAATTTAATGAGATTACAGGAATGTTGAAGCTAGGTAAGCCAGCTTTTATACCTTCTCCGCCACTGGCTACAATAAACGATTTTACAGTTTCTGTTTCTATATTTCCGAATATTACAATGAGAGAAACGACAATGATGGCTGTCAAAGCGGCGGGTACTTTTTTAGTTATATAAGGTAAAATCACCATAATACTCATCGTTAAAGCTACTAGACCTAGCATATACATTAGATCTTGACCTACTAACCACTCACCGTTGCTTTTGAACATGCCTAATTGAGATAAGAATATAACAATGGCTAATCCATTGACAAAGCCGAGCATTACAGAATGGGGGATCATTCTAACAAATTTACCGAGTCTAAAAAGTCCTGCAAAAGTCTGTAAAATACCAGCTAAAATGAGCGTGGCAAATAGGTATTGTAGGCCCACACTGCTATCGCCGCCAAGAGCATTGCCTTCAATTATCAAGTGTACCATCACAACCGCTAATGCACCTGTGGCACCAGAAATCATACCTGGCCTACCCCCAAAGATGGAGGTTATCAACCCCATCATAAAAGCACCATATAATCCAATAATAGGCGAAATACCAGCTACAAAAGCAAAAGCCACGGCTTCGGGAACTAAAGCAAGGGCAACGGTTAAGCCCGAAAGTATATCGTCTTTGATGCTTCCATTCTTTCGATCGATAAGTTTGAAATGTTTCAAGAATGTTAAGTGTTAATTAAGCCGGCTAAAGTAAGGTATTCAAATAGATTTAAGACCTGTCTTAACTTAAATTATTCGTTAATAAAATTGTAAATTGGGTGCGATGATTAGAAAAGATGATAAAGGGCAAATTTGGTCTTGGGCCCTATACGATTTTGCAAACTCGGCTTTTACTACCATTGTTGTCACCTTTATATATGGTACTTTCTTTACGCAGTCCATTGCACCCAATGAGATTGTGGGCACTCAATGGTGGTCTTGGGCTATTTCATTCACCGCCATTATGGTGGCTTTTTCATCACCCTTTCTAGGGGCTCTTGCTGATTTGACTTTGTTCAGAAAAAAGATAATGCTCTTCAGCACCTTGACTTGTGTGGTGGCAACAGCTCTTTTGTTTTTTCCCACTCAAGGACAAGCTCTCTTGGCCTTGAGTATTTTCGTTATAGCCAACATAAGTTTCGAGATTGGAACGGTTTTTTGTAATGCTTACTTGCCCTCATTGGTCTCTCCTCATCGTTTTGGAAAGGCTTCTGGATTTGCTTGGGGCTTAGGGTATTTAGGAGGTTTAGTGGCACTCGTATTGGCTTTGGTGTTGTTGGTGCAAACAGATCAAGCTGTTTTTGGCTTTGCGATGGACACTGGCGAGAACATACGAGCGACCAACCTATTGGTGGCACTTTGGTTTTTGATTTTTAGTTTGCCTTTCTTTTTGGTGATAAAAGAGAAGAAGATAGGGCATCAAGAAACCTTACCCAAGCACTGGATTAAAGATACTTTTCTTCGATTGAAAAGTACCTTTCAAAGCATACGAAATTACAGCACTATCTCTCGCTTTCTATTGGCCCGATTGGTCTATAATGATGCGTTAGTGACAGTCTTTGCCTTTGGAGGGATATATGCCGCAACAACAATTGGGTTCTCTTTTGAAGAAATTATTGTTTTAGGCATTGTTTTAAATGTCTTGGCTGGACTGGGAGCGTTTTTGTTTGGAAGAATAGAAGACCAAGTAGGGAGTCAAAAAGTAATTCAATGGAGTATTGTTTTTTTAAGTATGGCCTGTCTGATTGCTATTCTCTCACCTGAGCTGCCTGGCTTACTTCAACTGATATTTGGGGGAAATGCCATCCCTGATTGGTTGGATGAAAAGTTGCTATTTTGGATATCGGCAGTTTTGATAGGTTTGTTTTCTGGCCCCAATCAATCCTCGAGTCGATCCATGATGGCTTTCTTAACGCCTCAAGAAAAACACAATGAATTTTTTGGTTTTTATGCCTTTTCAGGAAAAGCAACGGCCTTTGTTGGGCCTATACTCTTTGGTTGGGCTACGGCCTATTTCAATACTCAACAAGCCGGCTTATTGGTCATAATGGGGCTGTTTGTGGTGGGTTACATCCTATTAAGAAAGGTTTAAATATTAGTATCTTTGTGCTATGCGTACACTCATTTTATGGTTGATTTTTTCTTCGCCCTTGTTTGCTCAACAATATCTTACTAAGAATGGCGAGGTTCGGTTTTTTTCAAAAGCACTGATTGAAGACATACAAGCTGTCAATGAAAAAGCCATGGCAGTGATTGATTTAGACAGTGGTGAATTTGCCTTTAAAATAGGCATTAGCGACTTTGTGTTTCCCAATTCTTTGATGCAAGAACACTTTAATGAAAGTTACTTAGAAAGCCATAAATACCCTCATTCTACCTTTACAGGCACCATCGAAAAAGTTAATGATATGAGTCAGAAAAATGACCTCACCGTTAGGGGAAACTTGATCATTCATGGTATTTCTCAAGAGGTAACCCTACCAGCCACCATGCAGCAAAAAGAGGAGGGATTACATATCACCTCTAGTTTTTTTGTTGCTTTGGAAGACTATGACATTGATATTCCAAAAATTATGATGTACAAAATCGCCGAAGAGATTGAAGTAACCGTAGATATAACACTTCAAAAACGTAACAATGAATAAATGCTTAATTCTCCTTTTAGTTGTTTTTTCACAGCTTGTCAAGGCACAAGATTTGCTTAGTCTACTAGATGACGATCAAAGTCAACCAAAGGTAGCCACTTCAATTTTTAAAGACAGCCGAGTGGTCAATGCCCAGTCGAGTAAACAATCTGCCAAGGGCGAGTTTAAATTTTTAGTTCAACACCGATTTGGTACACTTAATTCGGGTTTCTATAACTTATGGGGGATTGATAATTCACAAGTAAGAATGGGCTTAGATTATGGTATTTCCAATCGACTGATGGTGAGTTTGGGGCGTAGTTCTACCAACAAGCAATATGATCTTTCTCTCAAAGGAATAGTGGTCCAACAGACCAATCAGTTTCCACTAGTTGTTTCGGCCTTTTCAGGATTTTTTGTCACCCATCCATCGCCCAGTGATCGAGCAGAACAGAATTTCGATGTGTTGAATCACTTTTCTTTTGCCAATCAGCTCATTGTGGCTCGAAAGTTTTCACCCGATTTATCGTTGGTACTTTTACCCACTCACATACATCGTAACTTGGTACCAAATGGTCAACCTTTTGACCCCTTGTTTTTGGGATTTGGTGGTCGCTACAAAATCACTAAAAAAGTATCTATCAACGGCGAATATTTCTACGCTTTAAAGGAACTATTTCCAGAACATAAAAACATGCTCTCTTTAGGCTTTGACATTGAAACAGGAGGTCATGTGTTTTCTTTACATTTGAGTAATTCGCGAGGCATGAACGAGCCCACTTTTTTAACAGAAACTACTGGTGATTGGTTAGAAGGCGATATTTATTTCGGCTTCAATATTTCAAGGGTGTTTGCATGGTAACACAAAACAATCATTTTGACATAGCAGTTGTTGGCGGAGGCATTGTTGGTCTTTCGTGTGCCTACAAAATTCAACAGGAATATCCTCATTTGAACCTTGTTGTTTTCGAGAAAGAGGCACAATTAGCACGTCATCAAACGGGTCGCAATTCTGGCGTTATTCATTCTGGCTTGTACTACAAGCCGGGCTCATTTAGAGCCAAAAATTGTGTCAACGGTAGAAAACAGCTTGTTCAATTTGCTAAAGACCACGACATAAAACACGACGTGTGCGGTAAGGTTGTAGTGGCAGTTAATCAAGATGAGTTAAGTCGATTAGATGAACTCCTAGAAACTGGAAAAGCAAATGGTCTAGTAGGGCTTGAAAAAATAGACGCACAACGCCTTCAGGAAATAGAACCTTATGTGGAGGGAGTAGGGGCATTGTGGGTTCCAGAGTCTGGCATTATTGATTACGTTGGAGTGACCAACAAACTGGCAGAACTCATATTGCAAATAAATCCAACCAGCCGCATTGTTACCTCCTGTCAAGTTATTTCGTTTTTAAAAGGAGGTGTGATTCACACCAGTCAAGGACATTTTAAATCGGATAAAAAAATTGTTTGTGGCGGTCTTTTCTCTGATAGATTAGCCCAAAAAGATAAGATTAAATCGGATTTACAAATCGTAGGTTTTAGGGGCGATTATTACGACTTAACCGACTCTGGCAAGGTCAAGGTTAACAACTTGATTTACCCTGTTCCTAACCCTGAATTTCCCTTTTTGGGCGTTCATTTTACGCGCATGACAGACGGAACTATTGAATGTGGCCCAAATGCAGTATTTACGTTCAAGCGCGAAGGGTACCAAAAAACCGATTTTAACCTAAAAGACACTCTTCAAGCATTGGCATACAAAGGCACTTGGAAGCTGTTTTTCAAGCACTGGCAATTTGGCCTCAAGGAATACCGAAGGGCATTTTCTAAGCAAATATTTTTGAAAGAATTAAATAGATTAATACCTTCGTTGAAAATGACAGACATTGAAGTAGGGCGAAGTGGTGTAAGAGCCATGGCCTTGGGTGTTGATGGCGACATTTTTGACGATTTTAAAATAGAATTGAAAGGAAATAGTGTTCATGTACTCAATGCCCCATCGCCAGCCGCTACGGCATGTTTGGCCATAGGTGATGAAGTATTGGCAATTGTAAAACAAAATTTTAGTCTAAGCCAACATGTTTAAATTATTTGGTTTAAATAGAAAAGAAAAAATAAAGGCCCAAGAATTGGCAACCGTTTATTCCAAAACATTGTTTGAAGTAATTGATGCCGGTTTTGATGAAATTATTGATTTCATCAACGATAACAGTAAATTCGAGCAATCTCCTAACATCAAGGCGGATGACAAGCAGTGGTTTTTTACCATTGTTATAGTAGCAAATAACCATACCTTGAAAGACTACTTTGAAGAAGAAATGATACAACGCTTACAGTCGTCCAGTATAGCGGAGCTAGCCGATGTGATTCAAAAAGAGGAAACCTTATTGCGTGAGGTGATTTATGACTACGAGGCCTTTTTTAAAGCCCAATTAGCCAGTGGAATGAGCATAGAAAAAATTATGGCGAAATCTATTTTTATGCACTATAATCTCAACGAGTTTCAAGGCGAATTGTTAAAAAATCAAAACGAGCCCAACCCCGTTTTTTTACAAGAACTAACCGATTTGATGAGTCACTTCATGTGGAATTGGCCAAACTATATGGAGAAATATAGAATCGTTTAGAGTTTTACTATCCCAGTGTAATTGAAAGGAGAGATGCTTTTTAAGGCAGTTTTCACTTCTTCATCTACCTTCAGTTGGTCTATAAATTCAGCAAGGGACTCTTGAGTGATTTGGCTATTGGTACGAGTTAAATGTTTTAATGTTTCGTAGGGATTAGGGTATCCTTCTCGTCTTAAAATGGTTTGGATAGCTTCGGCCACCACTGCCCAGTTGTTGTCCAAATCCTTTCGAATGGTTGCTTCGTTTAGAATTAATTTGTTCAATCCTTTTAATATTGATTTAAAGGCCAAAACAGTGTGTGCCATTGGTACGCCTACATTTCTCAATACAGTAGAATCGGTAAGGTCTCTTTGCAAACGTGAAATGGGTAATTTGGAGGATAAATGTTCAAAAATAGCATTGGCAATACCCAAATTACCTTCCGCATTTTCAAAATCTATCGGGTTCACTTTATGAGGCATGGCCGAAGACCCTACTTCACCTTCTTTAATGGCTTGTTTGAAATAGTCCATAGAGATATAAGTCCAAACATCTCGGCATAAGTCCATGAATATGGTATTAACACGTTTCAAATTGTCAAACAAGGCAGCTAGATTGTCGTAATGCTCGATTTGTGTGGTTACCTGTGACCGATTTAAACCAAGTGTTTCTTCAACGAATTCATTAGAAAATGCCACCCAATCTATTTCTGGGTAGGCCACAATGTGGGCGTTGAAATTACCAGTTGCACCTCCAAACTTTGCAGAATATGGGATGGTATTTAACAAATCCATTTGACGTTCTAATCGCTCAATGAAAACTAAAATTTCCTTTCCCAACAGCGTCGGGGAAGCGGCTTGTCCGTGGGTTCTTGCCAATAAAGGAACGTCTTTCCATTCATCTTTCAAGACCATGAGCTTATTTAGTAAATCAATATAACATGGTACATAACTGCTTTCAATCGACTCTTTGATTAATAGTGGGGTGGCAGTATTGTTTATGTCTTGCGATGTGAGTGCAAAATGGATAAATTCTTTGTAGTCCGCTAACCCTAGCTCATCCATCTTTTCTTTAATGAAATATTCCACTGCCTTCACATCATGATTAGTGATCTGCTCAATTTGTTTTATTTGTTGGGCATGCTCTTGATTAAAATTGACATAAATAGATCGTAACGACTCAAATACTGATTGGTCTATTTTCTCAAGTTGTGGAAGAGGTAATTCACAGAGTGAGATAAAATATTCTATTTCCACTCTTAGACGATATTGTATGAGTGCCGACTCAGAATAAAAAGCACTTAACTCACTGGTTTTGGTGTGGTAACGTCCGTCAATGGGAGATATGGTTGTCAGTGGGTGAATGGACATAATTTCAAATCTTTCTATGCAAATTTACACCTTTTCGCTTCGTTTGTAATAAAAAAACAGTCCAGTAAAAAAAGGGACTGCTTTTTTAAAAACTGTTTTTATGCTATTGTTTTACAAAATGAAGCATTTTTACTTGATCATCAGTTTGTATTTTTATCACATACATGCTGGGATTCAAATGGTCAATGGAGTAGGTTAACACTTGATTACTACTGACTTCATCATAGTTTTTTTCTAGTACTTTTTGACCACTCAAAGAGAACATGCTGACAGATAAGAATTGAACATTATCTGAAAATGATAAGGAAATATCAGATGATGCAGGGTTAGGCATCATACGAATACTTGATTGGTCCCAAAAAGTGATGTCACTGGTGCATTTATTTTGACAATCTTGAAGTGTATTAAATGATCCGTTTCCTGTTCCTGGATCGATACATGCTCCATCCACACAGTCCCAACTTGCAGCAACGGTAGTATTGCCAGTAATTTCTATGATTTTAGAGTCAATCACTTGCTTGTTGTTTTCGTCTTGAACAAAAACTACGACCACACAATTCCCTAATCCCTCCCACAGTCGGTAAGAGTTAGCAACCACATTACCAACGGCAAAAGTGGCCATTTCAGAAATAGTCGTCGTTGTACCATAACTTAGATCTGCCGTCGTACCATTCGCGCTTGGAATCATTTTTCTCATGACTTGAAAAAATTCGGTTTCTCCATTTGTCCCTAAATTATTAGTGTATTCATTTTCAACTACGGCAATATGTACAGTTCCATTGTTGGGATAATTACCATAAGACTTGACGGTTACGTCAATAGCTAAGTCTGTTCCGTCAGAAGCAACAGCAGTTCCCATAATATCTAAAAAGGAAGGCATATTTCGATGGTCATCAATTTCAGCTTGTGAGGAAGATGTTGATTCTCCATCAATATGAGCATTAGGAACTCCGTCAACATTATAATAAGAAACGCGCGTTCCAACATCAGCATTGTATGATTGGTCGGCTGCTCCTGGCCAATCGACCTGATATTTGATTGCAGCTACTTTAGCATCGCTTATAGCATTGACATTATTAGCATCCAGCAAAGTTTGAAAACCCGTATTGAAACTAGCACATGGCCCGCATGTATTGCTAGTAAAATGTTCAAAAAGAGGAGTGCGTTGAGTCACAAATTCAACACCAATAACAGAACTGGCTAAAGCATTGTTAGACATATCAATATCAGTGCCGCCATTTATGTTTTGTATAGTGACCGTAATATTGCTTGTGTCCAGCGTGGTGATGGACAATGGGTCAGGATGGATAAAATCGTAGGTTTCTAAGGTAGCTATTGAAAGTCCAGTTAAATTATCTGTAAATACGTTCACACCATCGGACCAAACGACATCCATAGATGTTATGGTTTCGGCGCCATAGTTTAAAACCGTACCTTGAATATCTACATCCACTGGTATACTAACGTGGCTGGGTAAGTCCAGTTCGCTAAGAATGATGTCAATGCCAACAGGCGTAAAAGGAGTGTGTGACACCACCACGTCATCTATATAAAATGAATGACCAGTTAGAGGAAATAAATCCAAAGAGGCCACTTCATTGATGGTATTTGAAAACGTTCCGATGGAATTACCATCCATGAGAACTTCCCATTGGTTAAGGGTTAAGTTGACACTAATTTCCAAATTGAACCAAGAATCAACAGGGTAAGTTTCAGATAAAAAGGTGGTAGCTCCGCCACCAGTTGACAAAACAAGAGAGCCATCGTCATTCATATAACAAT
>CAXDOW010000046.1:0-14604 GCA_963991165.1 uncultured Flavobacteriales bacterium
ATTCATCGCTTGTAGCGTACCAGCACCTAGCTTCTGGGCACTACTTTTCTTGATAACAAACTCACCCGGAGTAAGCATAGCGGGTACAGTATCTCTATTACCAGTTCCGGGAACAAAACCACCCCTAGCAAACTGTTGGATAACACCGCCCTGATTTTTACCCAGACCCTTAAGGGCAGACCCAGCACTAGCAGCAAAACCACCAAGACCCCTAGCAAATTTAAAGGCAGCAAGGGCACCGATTAGAGGAATAAGTGGCCTTATAGCATCTGCCACCTTGATAAGAGCACTCGCAACTTCTAGAGCAGTACGAGCAAACAATTGAAAAGAGTCACTTCCAGCAATACCACGAACTAAAGCGAGAAACTCTTCTTTGACCTTGGTAATTTGAACAGCTAATGCCTGTTGTGCTTTTTCTGCATCTGCGGATAAACTATTCTGACCTTCTTGTGCCGCATTAAGAGCATCAACAGCAAGCCCGTACTGCTGAATAAGTGGAATAACCTTACCAATCTGACGGAAACCACCAAGCTCTTCTGCCACTCTAACAAAGGTAATATCACCCTGCTCAAGACCAGCAAATGCCTTGTTAAGTTTTTCTACCGCTTTTAACGGTCCAACAAACTTACCCTCTGCATCTAAAAGTTCAACACCAAACTGTCTAAGAAATTCAATCGTCTTTGGACGCTGAATACGAGTAAAGATAGTACGCAAACCAGTTGCAATACTTTCAGAACTTTCACGAGTCGTAGCACGAACAGATGTGAACAGTGCGAGTAATTCTTCTAGATTACCACCAGCAGATTTGAACACACCACCAAACCTACGAACAGCAGAAATCAAGTCACCAGACTCAACGGCAAACTGACCGGCAACTGCATTGATAGATCCAAGCTGTTTTTCCAGCTTGCCAACGCCGCCCTCAAATTGAGCGATAATAGCAACCGCACCCTCTGCGGTTTTACTGATATCTTCAAACGTCGGGGCGAGCGTAGTTTTAGCAAGTGCCTCAATAGCAACATTAAGATCACCAGCCTTGATACCAGCCTGAGAAAGAATTCTAGCCGTACTTAACAACTCTTTACTAGAAGTACCCAAAGTTACAGATAATCTAGTAATAGTTTTTTCAAGACCTTGTAATTCTTTTACCGTTTTACCAGTGACCTGAGCGATCTTAACAACCTCACGTTGAAAGTCGATAGCTTCGTCTACGGCATTTGCAAGGCTATTAGTAAATAGACTAACGGCACGACTAGCGACGGTAAAGGCAGCAAAACGTTTAATGGCTAAACCAAAAGATCTACCCATAGCTTCAGCAGCCGAAGCAGCCTTATTGGTTGCAGCGGCTACTTGATTAATTTGTTTTGTAGCCTGTGCAGCAGATTTTACAGTTACAGGGATCTGAACACCCTTTAACTGGTTTTGAATCTGGTTTACTACCTTACTAGCGTTTTTAGGTGCTTGTAATTGAAGTTGTGCAGTCAGTACAAATTGAGCCATATTTTACCCTTAGTGTAAATTTAGACTACACTATCCAATCTAACTTTCCGTATCAGTCTCTTTTGGTTTAGTCTTTGCGGTTCGTCTTTTTGGTTTAGGTTTGTCCAGAAGATCGTTTTCGTATTCTACAATCTCATAACCACCATCTTCAGACAACCTGTTACCTTCTCTATCTACCCTGTTACCATCTTCGTCAAGATAATAACCATCTTCGTCAATTCGCTTACCCTTGGTGTCAATTAAATGCTCTGGATTGTTGGGGTCAACCAAGCTCAGATCATCATTAACGAGGTTAAATTTGGTAAGAAATTTATTCTCTGGTAAGTTTTTCTCAAAATTACTATCTAAGTTGTAAAGCATCTTACCCAAGAGGCTTGCTGCTTCAAATGCGATTTCATCCGCACTCTTATTATTATACTCATCATAGTCTTTATACACGGGTTTACCGTCTTTATAAAAAGTACAGTGAGCTACAAGGAAATCAAAACGGGCGTTATCTGCCAAACTGTCGGCAGTATTCTCTTCTAACCCAATTCTCTCTGCAATTAGGTCTCTTAGATCAGAGCGTTTTCTTCTGATTTCAACGGCAATGTCCCTACCCTCTGAAACCTTTGGCTTTTTACCATTTTTGCCAAACGAAAGCTCTTTCTCTAAGTTAACAATTGCTTGTGTGATTTCTTCTTCTTCTTTATCTTTCTTATCGTCCCAGATGCCACGCTTACGCATCAGAACGGCGAGTTCTTTTTTTGTCAGAATTTCGTCTTGGATACACTGATTCCAGACCTTAGATTTATGCCTATCTGCCCTTTTAACAGTATCGTTATTGGGCTTTTGCACATAAATCTCTACTTCCCTTTTTTCTCCATTTTCTGCTTCGATAGTTACCTTGCTTTCCATCTTATTTTTAATCATCTTATTCTTCTCCTATCTTTCTTGGAATAACCGGCATGGTCGTTTGATACCTTAGCCATTTAACCTCGTACTGAGCCAACTCTGCATCCACATTCCTAGACTGAGTGTTGCCCTTGTCTAAAATTTCAGATCGAACTTTCTGAAAAGTGTCATACATAATCTTTTGTTCTGGTGACATTCCTCCGTCCTGTGATGTCCATAAAAAAGCGAAATGTTCCTCGACAGAGCTTAACGCTCCAATCATTGTAGTTTCCACCTTCTTTTTAAGAATTTTACTTAATCTATCTCGCGAATCTTGCTTAAACTTATCTTCTCTAACGCTTTTATATTCTGACTGTTGTCTAATCAAATTATCAAAATTTTCCATTTTTATCTCCTAGTTGAATCCTTGAACATTTGACGTTGTTGATTTTGAATCTCTATTCTTCTGTCATCAAAATCAAAATCCGTCGCTTTTCCAAGTTGTTTTGCCTTAGCAATTCTTTGCTTTCTTACAACATCTCCCCCGATTGAATTCATACTGTGAATACTTTCTGCTTCCCTTTTAGAATCAGTAAATATCAAAACTTCATCGGCATTTGCTATTTTTTCGTTGGTCGTTTTTGCTTCTAGTTCTGATTTGGCTTTTTCGCTTGCTTGCTTCTTTCTTTGTATAATAAACCAACCATCAAGCATATCATCGTCATTTATTACGTCTTCAGTAGGACAATCCATAGACTCCTGAATGTTGTCATACATGTTTGCCCAGATTAAAATTCCTTTCTGCTCGTTTGACAATGTTCTACTTGGATCATTCGCAAATAGCGGTGAATGATCCTTTGCATACCAAGCTAACCTCCAAGGGTCATTTCTTGCTAATTCTCTTAACTGTTTTTCATTAAGTTGTGATTGGTTAAATTGATAATAAAGATCGCTTATGTCTACATCTTTAAAATCTAAAGGTTGTGAACCAACAAAACAACATCTCTCAAAAAGAAACATCATTTTATCTTGAGATGCTAACCCCTCACACGTCTTTGAAAATAACTCGTCTTTTTCTGCCTGCAACTTAGCGAGGGCTTTTTCAGTGGCCCTCAGATAAGTTCTAGCGGTCTCTCTTAGCTTTTCCTTGCTTCTTGCGTTGAATATCTCTACTTTTAGCTTTTCTATGTTTCCTTCACAAGCCTTGATCTTATCTTCATTTTCTTGAGACCATAAGCCCCTGTCCATCATCCAATCAAACATCTCATCTTGAGTCATGATCTCATCAGATCTAGCTTGATCAAATGATTCCATGAAAATTTCATTGGATAAATATTCGTCTTCCAGCGTTGGGTTTAACACCCTAACTTTTACATTTCCTAGTTTGAGATTTAAAAATCCTGATCTTATCCTAGACACAAAATACTCCCGTTCATAAGTATTCATAAGAACCTCACGATACGGGAGTAATTGAATTTCATAATTAATTCCTTTCCTTTGCCCATCAACGTTACTTGCTATCCTAAATGCTGTCGCAAGTTGATGGGTGTGTCCACTAACAATTATTACTTGTTAGTATTTTTGTTAGGTTACAAGATCAACTGGGAATGGTCCTAAACCTATATCGTTTGCAAATCCGTCACCATTAAATCCAGCGCTCAGTGTTATTCCGCCAAAACCAATTAATCCTTGATTCAGTCGATCCTGAATGTCTAGCTGGTTGAAGTTAGAGAAGCTGTAGGTGCATGATACGTTACCACCACCAGCGTCACCACCACCATAACTTACAGAGGACAATTTGTTTTTGTTTCCAAGGTCAATTCCAAGACCACCCCTCGTAAACATAAAGATGGATTCGTTAGAAACATTGTTACCAGAGTCAACGGTGTCATACAAGGAACTATCACCAAATTCGTAAGCACTTACAAAGTCACCTGAGGTGGTAATAGCTTCGATTTCGCAGGTAACTTCAATCGGAAAGTTAGCAGGTCGGAAGTAAGGGGTTTTACGTCCCAACTCAAGAATATCTTCACGACCAAAGTCTGTACTACAAGTAAAGTTTTGAATGTGAATTCTAGGAGTACCATCTGCATTGGCTGCATTGCCGTATCCAGAGCCTACAACCCCCTGAATAACAGTTGGAAGAATACATCCGCTAAGAAGAACATCTTCACGCCGTTGAATACCACCAGAAGCGGAACCTGCAACACCAAGAGCTTTAGGTGAGTCTGTACCGTTGAAACCTGCGACGTCGGAATCTTTAATTTTAGTGTCAGAACCTGTTAGCCATATTTTGTTATTACCAATCAATGTAACAGACTCGGTTGCATTTCCATCAACTGGAATAGTGTAGCTAACGGAAGAAACATACATACCAGAACAGTAAATTTCAACTTCTGCATTACCACTGTTATCCTGTGCGCTAGCAACATTGTTAGACTTAGCGTCAAAGATACCAAGACGAAGATCGCACTTAACGTCTGATCTAGCGGCAAGACCACTATTAACAGTTCCGGCTACAGAATCAATACCGGTAGACGCCATATGATAAATCAATGGATATCCATCAATAACCTTTTCCAAAGTTACTTCTACGTCTGGAGTACCTTCAATGTTTTCATAAATTTCGATTTGAGCAAGCTCAAAAGCCTGTTCCAAGTTAAAGTTGGTGGTCATACCAACACTTTGAACGCCGTGCGCCATATCACCTGTAGCTAGGACATCGTCACCCTCGTTGGTGATTGCTACCGCTTGACAGGCGTAAAATATTCTATTGTTTTGGGACATTTAAATCTCTCCTAATTTGAAAATGAAGATTTTCTATTGAATTATACACATAAATTCCTAGATATTTGATTTTATTCCTAAAGTAGTAAACCTGACAATTCCTCCAAACAAATCAGGAGTTGTCATATCCATATTCTCTACGATAGTATTCTCCATACGGAAATTACCCCCATTATAACTTTCTATAATTTCTGGATAAAGTAACGCACTTGGATTTGGACTTCCGTAACTATTTAATGGATATTTATCCTCTGTATGTAGCTTGTCGCTGTCAATAATTTGAATACTTTTATCATTTTGCAGAGAAACTATGTCTACAAGCATATTTCTTGTTTGTTCGTCCTCTGCTATGCAGTGAGCAATAATATCAGTATAAACCCATTGACCGCCACCAAGTTGATAACCTTTAAACCGCCTCACTGGTACTATTTCAAAAGCTATGGCTGGTAATTGTAATCTGGATTCTGGGGGTATATCCCAAGATCCTGTGCTAACATCATAGAAATTGCTAGTTGGTTGCAAGGTATCTGACTGTATCTCCCTGAGCCAAGGTACATTATTTGAATAAACAACGTTGATGAATTTGTAAGAATATTCCGCTTGGACAACAGATCCTGTTGGAATAGGCGAATCAAAAACAACCCTACCGTTAAAATAATCAACATGGTGTGAATACTGCCCTACCCCAGAAGTTGGTTCAAACTGGTCATTGATGTAAACACCGGAAATCCCCGGAGAATCTACATTTGTGCCAACAATAGGGGCATCTAGGTTTACACCTGAAACACCGCTTTGCCAAACCCAATTCTGACGAAAACCTTCCCATACTTGACCAGAGGCGAATGAATCATTTGAGCTAAGTCTCAACCGACTCATGTCCTGCCCGTTTGGGGCAAGCTCACCTTTGGTTACATTGAAATAGTTTCCTTTCTCAAGAAGTGCCCAATCAAAATATTCAACTAAAGCATCTTGAATATTATTGTTTAGGCTGTAATCTTGTATACTATCAAAGCCCTTCAATCCATAATAATTAGGCATTTAACGCTCCCCTAAGTATGGACGAAAGTTCTTTCTCTCTACCCTCTAATGCTCTTGATATAAAATTGTCTTCTATTGTTCCAGCAAACTGAGGCGGAACTCTCCAAGCCTTTCCAAGTCTCATTGTTCCACCACCAGATCTACCAGAATTGTCTGGAGAATACGAATAGCCGGAAACTATAATCGTAGACCCTCTTGTTAATAACCACTCTAACCAAGGTAGCGAACCAGATAATGCTGGAATAAAACCTTCTGGCAAAGACAAAATATTTGCAAAATTGTCTGGTTGTAGATAAAATACAATACCTCCAGATAAATCACCCTTCACGCTTTCAAACTCTACAAATATAGAATCGGAAACGGCTGAGACTATAGCCTCAACTGCTTCAGGTGCGGTTCCAGCTATAAACCCGAACTGCGCGTTTAGACTCCCAAAAACCCCCTGATCTAAAATGCTCTCAATCTCTGGCTGCTCCCTTATCCATTGTGAAACAAGCGATTTGGTTTGATCTTGAGCCCTTTTTATATTCTTTTTCAAATTTTTGTTTAACTCTACCGAAAAAGCCTCATTCATCGCCTTTGAAATCTTAGCAGTAGAGTCAACCAGTTTTACGGTTAAAGTCATGATGCTCTCTGCCAAAAACAACCAAAGTAACGATTTTGCCTTAACCCCATTGGGAAAGGCTCTCCAAACTTAGTAAACTTAAAATGTCTTAGTTCCTCGATATTATCATGTACAAGTAAATATTTTGCCCTCATAACTTTATCTAAATCAGAAGCAAAAAATATTGTTTGTATGCTATTGTCAGGAACCACAATGTCTCCACCAGCTTTGACCCAACTTTTACTATCCCAGTAAACCTTTAATCTGATGGTCTCTTTCTTCTCAACTTCTTTAAATGTTTTTTCTCCACGCTTGTAATTGTCAGACCGTCTTCTGTGTGCGTTTACAGACTTGTTATATGGTATATTATCAAAAGTGTTAGATGTTTCTTCAACCTTTTCTATAAATACCAATTGGCAGTCTATACCAAAAATATCATTGATTGTTGAGTCAATGATATCATAGTATTTAGTAAAAACGCTTTCTGGGATATTAATAGGCATCTTAAATCTCCATTAGGAGGCACCGCCACCGTAGTGCTCATCAAACCTCCCGCTTGTTCTGACGTTTATATCGCCAGAAGCCACGAATTGGTTTACATCTGGATCACGAGATTGTATATTCTCTCCAGATTCAAACACTAGAGTAACCAAAGAACCATTCTGTATTCCCGCTGCTGCGGTTGTTACAGGTCTTACCGCTTCTGGTGATTCTGGCATTTTATCTCTCCAAGTTTATATTAAATTTAACTATCTAAAAATTGAATTAGAAGAATGCGTTACCGTCAATCTTCTGCCAAGAACTATTGACTACGAAACCTATTCCGTCGTTACCTCCTGACAACCCGTAGAATATGCAAACAGTTCCGTTTGCTCTCGGTATTATGTTTCCATTCTCATCCACAAGCTCTGCGGTTGGTCCACTTCCAAGTTGCGATGTAGCAATTGGCAGTTTTAACATGCCAAAATTATTAATAATTTCATTTGTTTCAGGATACTTTGTAGTTGCTCCAAGACTGTACGGCCTATATTCAGTTCTAAGCAAACTATTTCTTTGATCTGAATCTGAAATGTTTCCGTCTTCTGGGTGAAGATTTAATTTCAGTGCAAACTCAAGGTCATCTATAGGTGTCAGTGTTAGTGCGGATACACCTCTAATATCGTCGAGATCTCTTCCGTTAGCTGTTCCATAGTTGTCCAACTTGAGTCCGATATGGATGTTGGAACCTTCACCTTGTATGCTACCTTGAATCCCCTCACCGATATCCAAAAGAGAATTATCGCTACTGCCAGCCCAATCAAAGGTAGAGCTAGCAGTTCTGTTTGATAAATGAATAGAGTTGGTTGTTTCGTTACGGCTGAGACCGGCATCAGGCCCTATAAATATTGAATTATCACACCTGTAGGAGTTTCTACCCGCCTCGCTTCCAATAGCCACCAAGTTTCGAACCGGAAATGGCTCACTGCCTCCAGACATTCCATCTCCAGCATACCAACCGATAATTACGCCTTTTTCAACATACTGACTGCTTTCTCCAGCGTTATCACCAATTAATATAGAGCTTGTGTGATGATCGCTTTTACTTCCAGCATAATACCCAAGAGATATAGATTTTTCATGGTATCTAGCAGTAGCGACTGATATTATAGCACCAGCATTGTCACCTATATTTATGTTGTTGCTACTGTACCCTTGAGCGCTACCGGCTTGTTTTCCTATGTTGATCACAGAACCGGTTGTGCGGATCTGGTCACTACCCGCTCGATACCCGATATCTACAGAGTGATTAGATCCACGAGTATTGGAGGCTGTAGAAGATTGTTTTCCAGCTTCGTACCCTATTGCAATATTGTATTGCCCAGAACAAAAGTTCAGAGAACGAAAACCTATAGCTATACCATAATCGGTGTCAAATTCTGGTCCCCTTTCAAAGGCATTATAGCCAATAGCAATCATGCCAGTGCGACTTCCCGGCAACAGAAAACCAAGAGTGTCAGCACCAATTGCAACAACGTGATTGTCTACGGAGCTTGACGCAGTAAATCGGCAAGCACCGGAACCAATAATAACTGATCCAATACCCCCCCCTTGGGTGCCAAGCGGACTGGGTGAAACTGAACCATCCCCAAAAGTTTTTTTATCGGCACGAATTACAATTCTACCATCATTATTAGGAAAGTTCAAATGCTTCAAGTTACCAGACCCGTCTGGGTCCATGATATGGAAGCCATCTTGCGTGATAAGGCCGCTTGTTCCAATGGTTTGCGTAAGACCAGCCCTAGCAAACTCACCAGAAGCCCATTCAGCAACACCGCTGATGGCAATTCCACTGGTAGTATTTTCTTGAATTTGACCAAGAAGATAATTGCCCGAATTATCTATAGTGTCAGAAAGAACACCAGAAAGTTCATTTGGACCAACTGTAAAGAATTGATTATCAGGATTGTAATCTACCGTAACGCCAGAAACACCACTGATCACAACTGTGTGACCATTTAAAATAGCGTCATCTTCAATAGAGCCGTTTGTCATACTGAATGTATAATCGCTATCAGGATCATAGCCAATAATAAAAATACCGCTACTGTTTGTTCCATCTGTTTGATTGTCAAAATCTATATTAACACCGCTAACCCCAGAAATGGCAAGAACAGCATCAGCATCCATTTGTTTGGGTGCATTATTGTTAGATCCAACACCACTAGCTACAGCATCAAAGGTATAAAGAGAGTTTGTGATTTGATTCTGTAGCACTCCAGAGAGTTCGCCAGCATCAATGGTGATTAGCCTTTCCCCAGAGTTAAGCAGTGCATCTACATGAATACCGCTGAATACGATGGTTTGACCAGTCGTAATATTAACACCAGAACTGAAAGGAGCGACAGTTCTAATATCAAAGCTGTCAAATCCTCCACCAACATCAATAGTGCTACCATTCCACTTTAGAGTACCAGCCTCATTATATAACTTATTAGTGGTGCTGTCTGGAAGATGTGGGTCTAATTTAAGACCACCACTTGGAAGCATAAATCCACTAGAAATAACATCACCACTATTGGTAACGTGGTAGATAGAGGTTCCATCACCCGACTGCAAGACCATGTAAGGTGTTGCAGATCCAGAATCTTGATGTTGAATAATAAATGCAGCTTCGTCAGCATCAAATGGTCTAACAACAAACGTACCACTTGGTGAGGCGTCATCAGGTTTTCCAACCGCGACCCTATGAGAAGATTGATCGCCTACGATAATTTCAGCAATATTTACTTTGTTACTAGCTTCATGAGTTAAGAAACTAGTATTTGTACCAGATGAAACAATCTCTATATTGTTATGTCCAGAAACACCTATACCGGCATCTTGACCAATATAGGTGTTGAAATTACCACTTGCGTTACTAGCTGCTAGCCCACCAATAGCAACTGTGCGTTCTAGTTCAAGACCCGAAAGTGCGGCGTTTTGACCGATAGCAATTACATTATCTAGAGTTTCTGCATATCTACCTGCACTGGGACCAATAAATGTACTCTTTGATACACCTGTGCTCTCAACAGATACTTTGTTTCCAATGGAAACGACTTCTCGTAAGTCAAAAGATCCACTTGCTGATTGCTCACCAACAAAAAGAGAATCTAATACACCGCTAGAACTCTTGAGTGAATCTGACCCTATCGCAACAGACTGAGTTACACCAGAAGCGTCTTGTGCAACATTCTTACCCATCGCAATAAACGCTGAAGAAGAATTGATTCCAGAGCCAGCCTCTTCACCAATTATAATAATACTGTCACTTCCAGCGGCGTGTGCTGCGGCATTTTTGCCAACCGCAATTACATCTGTCAAATCATCTGCATTAAATACTGATTTGCTACCTAGAGAAACGACATTGTATAAACCGCTAGCAAGTTGTGCGGATTTATATCCAATACCAACCAAGTCTTCAGCATACCTAGTGGATGCCCCAGCAGAACCACCTACAACAATAACTCTGTCAGCATCTTGGAGGATATTGGCAGCATTATCTCCAATTCTAATTCCATTACCGTCAAAGATTAACTGTTGAAGATATCCAGAAACCGCTGATAAAGTACCCTGATCGCCAAGATCTAAAGTGTAATCAATAGAGTCAGTAGATGCATTTTTACCAATCGCAAGTCTATTGCTTGCTGCATCATAGAATATACCGCTATCATAAGTTATGTTACCGCTGCTGCTATAAAGGGCTACCATTCCAGCAATAAATGGTGTGGCGGCGATATTGACACTGTCACCGCCAATACCTACATCTTGCTGAATAACAAAACCAAAATCGGTTTGAAGCTCAGAGGTAGGCAAATCGCTTGCAAGCAACTGCCTAAATGTTGGGGGTCCATCTGGACATGGATCACAAGCACCACTAGCGGGACCAGCAAATACCGTGGCTGCTGGCTGATCAGAAAAATCAATAATCTGGTCAACAACGCCGCTAAGTTCGATAACACCATTAGCGGATGTACCCTTGCGATTTCTCAAGAATGGCTCTAATTGTGTGCCACCAGAAGCGGTGAGAAGCGTGTCAGTTAGTTGACCGCCAGAAAAGGCGATACCAGATCCACCATCTACAAAACCAGAAGCTCTAACAATAGAGTCCGCGACCAAGCCACCAACATCAATTGCATGTTCAGGGTTTGGTTTATTTACACCTAAAAATCCATTTGTATTGTCCCAAACAAATTCAGAATCATAATTTAGAATTTGTTCATTTTTCCAAAAAGCAATACCGCTATGTTTAGGTTCTTTGACATCTGCATCAAGTCCAACACCATTGTAAACAGAGGTCTTTCCGGGGTAAGTTACGAATACCTCTTTTAATCCACGTCCAAAACTAATTGGTTGACCAGATGTGGCGTAATTTCCACCACTTATACCGACAGTATCTACTGGATTAGCACGCTCAGTAACTCTATAAAATGTTTGTCCGGGATATTCGTCAAATGTCAATCCACTAACAGCGGTAAATGGTCCATCACCAAAGCCAATACCACTAAGAGCAGCAGATTTATTTAACCAAAGAGGGTAGAAAAATCCATTTTGACCATCTGTTGGACCACTATTGCTAGTGCCCTCTACATAATAAGGTCCAACCGCAATTTGAGAGCTTCTGATAGGATTTCTGGTAATAATTCTGCTAGAGCCAAGTCCACGGTACTCACCAGAACCTATTTCGTAGTCGATGTTGTCCGTAATTGCATAAAATACAACATCTCCAGACGCATAAAAATCGGCAAAAGAACTAAACCCAGAAACCTTACCGTCAAGGACAATACTACCTGTCCCCTCGATTCTGGATGTTTCTTTAATTCTATCTGCTAGGAAAAAATTTGACATCTAAACTTCCCTTAATTTAATTAGAACGTTGGTGATGCACTTTCATCTATCATAGTTGGGACAGTGCCAGATGTTTCATTCGGACTATACCCGTAAGCAACAAAGCTACAGACCTTACCATCAACATATTGACCAGCTTCGTCTTGGATTACATAGGTAACGGATCTTAGCATGGTTCCGTCGTCACCAGACCTAGCAACACAAGCAACGGTATTTACGTCCATATCCAGAAGGTTCGAATCTGAAGTAGTACCGTTAGAAGTTCCGATGGCAACAAAATTGTTGTTTTCGAATGTTCCAGATGGGAAAGTAATCTTTAGCTTACCTGCTTCTCCCTTCCTAGCAATACTCTCAATATTATGCCAAGAGTAAATCTCTGGCACATTTCCAGCACCACTAGCACTGAAATATGCCCAAGCCTTGGCAACACCTTTTGCATTTTCTAAAACTGAATTATCTGTATTCGCCCACCGCATGGTTCCAGAGACATAAATCTCTTGCTCTGTGGCAGTAGGATTGGTTTGAACAAACTTAAAGCCAACATCGTCAATACCAGAACAGTTAATCCAATTCTCTGTTGATCCATCATTGGTGGACATATTACCCTGTAGAGGGCGAGAACCATCCCTATTGTAGTATTGAAGGTGGGTATCGTTTCCAAGACCTTGAAGATTATCGTGGTTGATGCCCGTGTCCCCAAGCCAAGGCTCAGTTTGTCTTTTGGTTCGCTTGGCTGAATCTTCTGCGTTTGGAAAAAAGACTCCAGATTCTACAATAAGGTCTCCATGATCAGCACCTGCACTGCTTGAGGTTGCGTCAGCAGTAGAAAACTTTACAGCGTTAAAAAATGGAAACTCTACCTCGGTATCTCCACTAGCCACAATTTTATTGATGGAAAATGCCATATCTTCCATATTGTGACGAACATCGTAAGCAGAGATCAAGCCAGCATTATTGTCTGCTAATTCAGAACTGATATTAGTTATTAATTCACCTGAATTTAGTTGGTTGGGCATCTTTCTAACTCTCCTATTTAGTATTCAAAATATCCACCAGCCCTGTGGCTGCCGTGGCTATTCCTAGAAATATAATCTGAACCCGGACTGTAAGGACCAAGAATTGCTTGACCACCAATGCTGTTTCCAGCCCGATACTCTAGTAATTGTTGTTCGTATTTTTCACAAAGGTCTTTGTAAAGAACCGCTAAGGTTTGAGTTACGCCACGGAGGTCAATCGCAGAAGGGCCATCCTTGATAGAGATGGCGTTTCCAGACTCGCTACGTATCGCACTACCTATTATTATACACGCTGCACGCAAACAAATCAAAGTTATAAACGCTTTGTCTTCTGTCTCAGTTGTAGGGTCTGGGTCTAGGGTGCAGTTTTCCACATTTATATCGTATGTTTTATTAAAGTCAACGTTCATTTGCGTTAATTGGGCAGCAACAAGAATAGTTGTTTCTATTCTGTGATCTGAATATGTATAATTTGATGGATCTACATCGTCTATAAGATATCTAACGATGGTTCCCATTTGACCTTGCCAAGACATAATTTAACCCCTATAAGTTGCAGTGGACTTTAAAGTTCGCGGTGCTTGTAGAAAAAGTACCTGAGCTTAAAGCTACACGACCCTGAATTTTATAAACACCCGCAGCGTCTAAATCACCAGCAACAACAATGTAATACATTTTACCGTCTGTGCCATCTGTTTCTAAAACACCAGTTCTGGTCAAAATTGTACCATCTGGTTTTTTTATCAAAATAATTAGAGATGACGCTGAAGAAATATCTACAACCGATCCGCCATCTTTTACGGTTATCAGCAGTTTGGTTCCAATGTCACTTTGATGTATTTGACTAGTCATTATAATAAGCCCCAAGCCTAGTTATTGTTGAAAAAATTAACACCTTAATCTGCATCAAGCTCAAACTCTAACTCTCTGACAAAAGATAAACTATAATTATCGTTTTGACGAACAAAGAGTGCGGAAGGAAAATTTGTGTCAATGATAAGGATATACCCCAATTCTTCACCGTTTGATTCTTGTACTTTTACGGTTGATATAGGTGTTTCGGACCAAGCGGTAGAGCCGTATATCATATGATTATACCTGTGGGTCGGTAATAGTTACTCCAACGCTAGCTTGAGCAGCTTCAGCAGCAGCCTGTTTAGCGAGTTTTACTTCATGCGCCTTTACGTTCTCACTCAAGAAGGATCTAACTATTCTATTGGTGAAAACAAATTTATTTTCCGGGTTTGGTATAGTTTCTGGATTTTCGTCGCTAACTGGTTCAGCCGGATTGAAATCTGGATTTTCAATATTTTCTTTCCAGTTATAGTTAGAAGCCACAGCGTTCATTACGCGATCAACATCTGCATCCGCAATCTCGATAGAAAATTGTGCCATTTTAAGATCTCCGTTTATTTAAAA
>CAXDOW010000047.1:0-14566 GCA_963991165.1 uncultured Flavobacteriales bacterium
CAGTTTGATAGAATCTCTGACAATGAGTTCATTAACCTTTTTCAGTATGTCAGTTATTCCCACCATAGCACTGACAGAAATTGGCGTAAGAGGATCGGTTGCTGTTTTCTTTTTCGGGTTTTTATCAGAAAATGTAGTTGGTATTATGACTGCCGCTTTTTCCTTGTGGCTCATTAATTTGGTTATTCCCGCAATAATAGGTGTGTTTTTTGTCTATCAACTAAAGTTTTTTCGATCATGACTATTGCAGCACTTATTATTTTCATTTTTTATAATTATCAAATTTTGTCCTATTTAAGAGGGTGGAATCGTTTATCAACTGAAGATAGTGGGAAAGATGTTGCTGTAACCGTTATTGTTGCATTTAGAAACGAAGCTTTACGCCTTCCATCTTTGTTAAACGATCTAAAACATCAAAATTATCCATCCACTAATATTCAATACATTTTTGTAGACGATTCTTCTGAGGACTCTTCCTTTAACATAGTAGATTCTTTTCCTATTAAAAAAGAAGTGTTGAAATCACCACATTTTGGCAAAAAGGCGGCGATAGAATGTGCTATGCAATACGTCAAAAACGATATTATTTTGACTACTGATGCTGATTGTAGGGTAGGCCCAAATTGGGTTCGTAAAATGACGACTCCGTTTACACAAAGTAAGGTCCAATTGGCATTTGGCCCAGTCGCTTTTTCGGAGCTTATCACTCTATTTGACAAGCTGCAAGCCATTGAGTTTATGAGTTTAATTGCTTCGGGTGCTGGTGCTGCTGGGAATAAAAAACCATTCATGTGTAATGCCGCTAATTTAGCTTTCAGAAAGTCTGTTTTTGAAAACACTGAACAACAGATCGCTTCTGGAGATGATGTTTTTTTATTGCATCATGTTAAACGAAATAATGGTATTATTTCCTTTGTCAAGGAACGTGATGCTATTGTGCTCACAAAGCCAAAAGCAGGTATTTCTGATTTTATCAATCAAAGAAAACGATGGGCCTCGAAAACCTCATCATACAAAGACATTTCGGCCTTGTGGTCTGCCAGTATTGTTTTATTAACCAACCTATTGTTGTTATATTTTTTATTGACCTTTCAATTTGAAATATTCACTGTACTATATTTGTTGAAAAGCATAGTGGATTATCGTTTTTTAAAAAAAGCATCTGTTTTTTTTCAAATGGAACACTTGATGTATCTATTTTGGGGTTTGCAAATCATATATCCATTTTATATTGTTTGGGTAGGAATTTCTTCTCAGTTAAGCAGTTATAACTGGAAAGGTAGAGCATATAAAAAATGAGTAGTTTATCGCAAATAGCATGGCATAAGTTTGGTCGAAATACATTAGGCCTAATAGGATTATCACTTATCGTTTTAGCTGTCTTTGTTAGTGTTTTAGGGTATGCTATCATGCCTGACTCGACCCCTTTTTCTAATAATATGCACTTGGAGTTATCAAAACAACCACCCGGTTTTACTACTGATATTTTGCTAATCCCCAAGGAAGAAGTTGAGTCGGTTAGCATATTTAAGAAAATGATTTTTGGGCAGTCATCACAATTTACCGAAATACCCATTCAATCGCACCGAATTGTCTTCGACACACTTTTTTATAAGAACTATGATTCATTAGAAGAAAACATCTTACTTAACACCGACTATAGCATAAAGTCACGAACCTACTTATTTGGAACGGATACCTTTGGACGTGACTTATTAAGTCGAATTGGTATAGGTACGCGTATATCTTTGTCGGTGGGATTTATATCAGTTGCAATATCATTAATCATAGGAATTACTTTGGGTGCATTAGCGGCGTATTTTAGGGGAAAAGTAGATTCAATTATTATGTGGTTGATAAATGTCGTTTGGTCTATCCCAACTTTGCTATTGGTCATCGCCATCACCCTGGCTTTGGGTAAAGGATTTTGGCAAGTATTCGTGGCGGTAGGTTTGAGTATGTGGGTAGAAGTGGCACGAGTCGTTAGGGGTGAGGTGTTGAGTATCAAAGAAAATCAATATGTAGAAGCGGCAACTTCTTTGGGTTATAGTCATTTTAGAATTCTATTTAGACATATTATACCCAATGTTATGGGGGCTGTTATTGTCATTTCTGCCGCTAACTTTGCTTCTGCTATCTTAATAGAGGCCGGCTTAAGTTTTTTAGGAATTGGCACTCAACCACCCATGGCTTCATGGGGAACAATGATAAAAAATCACTATGCTTACATCGTTATGGGAAAATCTTATTTAGCTCTATTTCCAGGGCTGGCTATTATGCTTCTAGTCCTGTCTTTTATGCTATTAGGAAATGCCTTGCGTGATGCGTTAGATGTGAGGCATTAAAAGATCAACAATCCCCCAATAAAAAGAAGGGTTCCAATCACCATTAGTAAGATACTATATGGTAAAATCTCTTTAGCTTTTAATCCTGTAATGCCCAATAACGGCAAGGCCCAAAAAGGTTGTAACATATTGGTTATTTGGTCGCCATAAGCCATTGCCATTACCGCTTTCCAATACGGAACGTTGAGTTGATTAGCAGCTTCAATAATAATTGGTCCTTGTACGCCCCATTGCCCACCTCCGCTTGGAACAAATACATTTACTATTCCAGCACTAAAAAAAGCATAGATCGGAAAGGTGTTAGCATTAGAAATACTGACAAAAAAATCAGAAAAAATAGTCACTAATCCTGAATGGTTCATTAGTCCCATAATACCAAAATACAGTGGAAATTGAATTAGAATACCACTGGCTCCACCAATAGCACGATTGACAGCGTTTAGAAAACGGTCGAAATTAGTGTGACAGACAATGCCTAGTCCTAAAAGAAAAAGATTAATGAAGTTGGGAGTTATAAACGAGAGAGTCACTTTTTCAGGTAAAAGAAGTGCTTTGTAGATACAATACATCAATATAATACCGCCAAAGAAAAAAGCCAAAACCTTTGAGTGGTTTAGTTTATCGGCACCTTTAATACCTTCCTGAGTTGCTGGCTGAAAAGATTGTACTTTTAATGGTGTGAATCGTTTTTCACTTTTTTTACCCAAAAAATACATGAACAGTGGTAGTATGACGAGAAGTACTAAACTAACTGTTAGATTCATTGACGAAAAGATGGTTTCTGACTGAGGAATGACACCCATTTGGGACTCTAAAAAATGCCCTTTTTCTGCAATTTTTATTGGAGCAGAACCTGAAATCCCACCATGCCAAACCATAAGGCCTGAATAGCCAGCTGCACCTATCAGTGGGTAATTTAATGGAATGTTCTTTTGGGAACACGATTCACCCACTTTTCTTGCAAAAATAGCACCAAACACCAAGCCAAGGCCCCAATTAAAAAAGGAAACTAAAAGAGTGAGTAATGTGACCCAAGCGGCGGCACTGGCAGTATCGTGACAAAGCTGAGTGGCTTTGTCAATATATTGACCCACAAGAGGGCTCAATGCCAACACATGACCTAATACCAACATGAGCATCATTTGCATAGCAAACACTAACAAGGGACCATTCCAAAGGCCTTTTTCCCAATGGATTAACAAGTCGATAGGCGAGAGTTGGTTGCTTCCTAATAAATATGCCAATACGAAGGTCAAAACCGTTAGTAGCACGGCGATGGTAAAAGGTGCAGGTAAAAGGGCTTTAAAAAAACGTAATAGGAAAGATGACATGAAAATTAAAAGGGCAGGTCGTCATCTTCTTCAGTTTCTAAAGAATCTAAAGGCACTTGAGGTACGTTTTCGACCACAGCAGCGGCCGATTTGTTAATTCGCCATGCATCAATATTATGATAGTATTTGCCATTGTATTCCCTGGAGGAAAGGTTGAATGACACCTCTATTTCTGTGCCTGGTTGAAGGCCATCTAAAAGGGCGATTTTATCATCACCAAACAAACTAAAACAGACTTCAGAATTGTACTGAGAACCAGTATCAATCACAAAAGATTGTTTTTTCCATTCTTTTCCGGCTTTACTTGTGCCGCTTTCTACGTCTAATGCTTTAATTAATTTTCCTGTAATCGTTAAACTCATTTTCTATTTATTTTGTCGATCAATAATGTTTTCCAAGCGTCATTGACAAGTCCTTTTTTAAGTAATTTTTTGGCATGATAGTGAAGGGCTTCTCTAGCATCTTCGTCCTCGTTGTTGAAAAAAGCAATTTCGTTAACATGTTGATTGTCTCTCTTATATTTATCAACGTCTTCTGCCGATGGTAAGGATTCAACATTGCCTAGCATACCTAAATCGTTTCCAGATAATATGTAGCTATTTCTAATTCTTGAAGGAATGTTGTCTATACCAATACCCAAATTACGTAAGGGTTTTTCCACTTCAAATAGTGCGTCGTGGGAACTTCTGCAATACCAATTACCACCTAACCTACCGACTAAGTCTAATTGGTTGGGGTCAATCTTGCCCAAGTCATTCAATATTCTTTTTTTGAGATGTAGCATCACAATCTCACAGATAACTAAGTTGCCAGCACCCCCTTCTTGCCCAAGTGGAATAACTTCTCTAACCTTACATTCCATTTGAACGGGTGACTCTTTAACCCTAAATGGTTTTACTTTTGTAGACTTAATAGGGGTTAGTCCTGATTTCAAAAACTCATTGACGCCAGCGGGATATTCGGTGCTAGACAATGAGGTTTGTTGAACCATGTCGTATGACACTAAGTTGATAACGACTTCTTTGTTGAGAAGCACATTTTCTAACGTATGTTTGGTGGTGTTATTTCGAACTCGTCTAGCAGGCGAAAAAATAGCTATGGGCGGATTGGCACTAAACACATTGAAAAAACTATACGGACTTAGGTTGGGCGTTTCGTTTTGGTCTAAGGTACTTGCTAATGCGATTGGTCGTGGCCCCACGGCACCTAATAAATACTGGTGAAACTCACTAACGGGAATATCTTGGGGGGTAATGTGCAACATCAGGCAATTTCAAATATTGATTGTAAACAAATATACTACAGTTAACGGAACTATTATATGAAATGGAATAATATTTTTTGACTATAGAAAACGAAAAATTCTATATTTGCAACCTATTCCTAAGCGGATGTGGTGGAATTGGTAGACACGCTAGACTTAGGATCTAGTGCCGCGAGGCGTGGGGGTTCGACTCCCTTCATCCGCACTCAATTAAGCAACTCATTTCGAGTTGCTTTTTTTATTATTTAGTAAACTAGAAGGATCAAAGGTTAGAAGAGTTTTTTGACTAACATTAAGGGCCTTAGCTAACCTGATAAGGCATTTTTTGCCTACGGGCGCTTGCCCTTTTTCGAAACGCGAAATATGACGCTGACTAAATCCACTTAACTCAGCCAAGCCCTCTTGAGTGAGGTTCTTTATTTCTCTGATAAAACGAATATTTCTACCGACGTTAGACATGACTATAAGTAAATATACGATTAAGTTATGAAAAAAGATTCAAACATGTCTAAATTAGACATGTTTTATAACAAGATTCTAAATTTATTCCTCTACATTCGTAAGCAAATCAACACAAAGTGTGTTTGATAATAATTCAAATTTTATAGTTATGAAAAAATTATTTATTGGTCTTTTGTTCCTGGTCTCATTAGGTGCCACATTCGTTGGGTGTGAGAAATTCACTAATGAAGCCCAAATAAATCATCAAAGTAAGTCTACAACTCAAGTTACTGATGATATTGATTTTTTTCCTTTTAGATTTCCTGAAAATACTGTCATTGAAATTGATGGTAACACGTTGCATTTTGACTTACCAGAGGGATATGCCATTGTTGGCTTATCGGAGGATAACACCTTCTTTCAAATGAATGGTGGTAATGGTTCCGTTACCTGTACTTGCTTGAGTGGTTCTGGTGGATGTTCTCCTGTGAAAAGAGGTAAAGAATATGCTTGCGTAATGACATCATGCAATAACTGTGAAAAAAGCACATCTTCTGGTGGCAGACGTTTTAAGCAAATGATTATAGTCAAGCTTGAAGAGGGCTCAGACTTTCTACTGGATGAGCCGGCCGACCTGGATGGGCGATTACTGTTGCCACCAGAGTTTTTAGAGTATGAACTCTTTGCCAATGATTTGAAAGAAATAAACCGAATGATAGAAGAGGTGAAAATACAATATCAAGAGGAAGGTAAAGACCTTACAAAGACGCAAATTTCTTTTTATCAATTTAGTGGGTACATCATCCCACTGGAAATGCCCTACGAGGCGGATACGCGTTCGCCATACATCCAAAATTGGGGAACATCTGGCAGTGCAACATGTTCTTGCAACAAAGGAGCTGGTGACTGTCCAAAAAAGAATCTGTTTGGAACGGCGGTCTATTGTGATGCATCTAACTGCCAGTCTTGTACGCTGTCTGGAACGGTCTATTTTCCAAATACTGGCGATGAACCTAGAGAACTAAGTATTTCTAACTACCGAGTCAGTATGCGATAAGGTCTAAATTAGACATTTTTTATAACAAGATTCTAAATTTATTCCTCTACATTCGTAAGCAAATCAACACAAAGTGTGTTTGATAATAATTCAAATTTTATAGTTATGAAAAAATTATTTATTGGTCTTTTGTTCCTAGCCTCTGTAGGAGCAACGTTCATTGGGTGTGAGCTACAAAATAATGAAGTGGAAATACCCAGGACTATGCACGAAAAATCTGCTGTCAATTCTAATTTTCAAAACATCATTAGTGAGGTTGAGCAGCTTGAGGAAGTCAAATCAATGGCGCTTGTCGATGAGCGTGTGTTCAAAACAGACTTCTACAAGATTTTAGTTCTCGATTTTGAGTCTTCAGAATCTAGTTCGTCGGTTTTGATTGTTCTTCATTTAGACGATGGTTATGCTACACTGACAGATAGTAGGTCCGTTCGATTTGTAAATATACAAGAAGGACTCAATATTTCGGGCGAAATTGAAGTCGTCTCAGATGATGAAACACCCTTTGAAATAAATGGGGGCAAGACTACTGTACTTGTCTGTAGTGGTGGGTGTTGCTTTTGGTCACAAGTTTCAACTACCCATTTTCTTTGTGATTGTATTGGTGTAGTTTCAGTAGATATTTCAACTGGATCGGGTTGTAAGGTAAATGTTAGTTCTGGAAAAAGGTAAAGATTATTTTATTTGGTTCATAGCTTGGTGTCTAGCAATGAAAATGAAAACTAAACACGTCTTTTTCTTAAACCAAATATATATCCTTAAAAAGCTCATCGGATTTTCTGATGAGCTTTTTTATGCTAATGAAAAATAAAATAACCTAGTATTACTTGGCTATTTTTTAATGGCACTTACTGTCTGAGGGTACGGGCGATAGAGTCTGAGTAGGAGGGCTAAGGAAAGGAATGTCAAGGTTCAAGCCTCTAAGAATAAATAAAAGAGCTATAATCACAATAAGAACAGGGATTAGTTTTTTGAATTTGTTTCTTAGCGATATGCTAATCCAGTTTCCTGCCAATGAGGTAAGCAACATTAGAGGGATAGTTCCCATTCCAAAGACAATCATGTATCCCATTGCTCCGGTGATGGAGCCAGAAACCAATGCACCCATGATAGCAACGTAAATCAAACCACAGGGTAAGAACCCATTTAAGATACCTATGGCAAATAGATTTTTGATAGAGCTTTTGTTAAACAGTATGGAAAGTTTAAATCGTATTACTGAAAGTATTCGATGGGCGATTCCTATTCTTGCAGTCAGGGCTGGAAGTTTGAAAAAAACCGAAGCTAGCATAATGATGCCAACACCAATAGACATTCCTTGTTGTAGGCCAGCCATAGAAAAACCACTACCGATAATTCCAAAAATAGCACCTAAAAAAGAGTAGGTTACCACACGTCCTAGGCTATACGACCAAAGAGCTACCATTTTTTGAGTAAAGCGTGAATTGCCCAAAGGCAACGCTAATGCAATGGGGCCACACATGCCAATGCAATGTAAGCCACCGACAAATCCGAGCATAAATGCTGATGTAAGATTTATCCAACTATCCATACACTTTCGGTATAAAAATCCTGCTGCGTAGTTTTACCTTTAAATGAGACTTTCCATTTTCCTCTTTCAAAATCTGCAACATTCAAACACGGCTGATCTTTATCATACTCAAAACTTTGGTCAAGTTCTGAATCTGAAGCCCTGTATAAGTATATGTGTCCATGTACTAAAATGATGGAGTCCGGAATAATGAGACAAATTTCCGAAGTGTTTTTTTTCCAAAAAATACCTGCATCATTAGCATTGATTTTTTGTTGGATAACCTGCTGATAAGCTAACTCTTTTTCATAATAATTGTCGCTCACAAGTTGGTGGTCTTCATTGGCACTAAAATATACCAATGTCCCCATAAGAATGAAAAAAAGAGAAAAGACGATACCCATTATCCATCCCCAACTTAAGAAGGTGTTTTTTTTTGTCATGGTTTTGGTCCTATAAAAGAGGTGTTTATAATATCTAATGGTTGTCCATTTGAGTAAACTCCCAATTGAATGGTTGTTTTGGCTGATGTTAAATCCGACTTGTTTAATTTGACGAATACGGATCCTTTTAAAATACCTTGTGCTTGTACTTCAAGCTGTTGCAATCCAATTATTTGAATGATACCTTGATGCGATTCTAGTTCGAATTCTACTTGTTGATTATTTAAGGATTTATTCAAAACCTCAAAGGTGTACAGATTGCTAATGAGGCCGTTTTCCTCTTGGTATAATTGACCAGGAACCCTTAAAAATATAGTCTCAACTTTTGTTCTGCTAGTTAGTAATACAATCAACAAGCTAAGTAACAAGACTAAGACACCCATATATGCTTTAACTCTACTTGTGAATAGTTGTTTTTTATGTTTAGCAATATTATTTTCTGAGTTATAAGAAATGAGTCCTTTTTCTAGTCCCACCTTTTCCATGATTTGGTCACATGCATCAATACACGCCGTACAATTGACGCATTCGAGTTGAGTGCCATTTCTGATGTCAATACCAGTTGGACACACATCAACGCATTGATGACAGTCTATACAGTCTCCTTTATCAGCGACAGCTCTTATTTCATTTTTTTTAAATTTTGCTCTGTTCTCGCCCCTCATGTAGTTATAAATTATCTGAATGGTATTGCTGTCTTGCATGACGCCTTGCAAACGGCCGTAGGGGCAAACTACAATACATACTTGTTCTCTGAACCAAGAAAAGACAAAGAAAAAGACGGTAGTAAAAATTAAAATAGAACTGAGCCCAGAAAGGTGATTCTTAGGATCATCTGCTATTATGTTGAATAATTCATCTGAGCCAATAATGTATGCCAAAAATGTATTAGCTATCAAAAAAGAAATACCATAAAAGAGGGCGAATTTTGTTCCTTTTTTCCATATTTTTTCCCAAACCCATGGCATTTTGTTGAGTCGTTTTTGTTGTCCAGAATCTCCTTCAATAAGGTATTCGATTCTTCGAAAAACTAACTCCATAAATATGGTTTGAGGGCAAGCCCATCCACACCAAATTCGTCCCAGAACCACCGTAAAGAGAATAATAAATACAACAAAAGTTATCATTGCAAGAAAAAACAAATGGAAGTCTTGTGGCCAAAAGACTAATCCGAAAACAATGAATTTTCTCTCGAGTATGTTTAGTAGAAGTATGGGTTGACCAGATATTCTAAGATAAGGGCCTACAAATAACAATACCAAAAGTATCGAACTGATCCATATTCTCAGTTGATAGTATTTCCCCTTTGGTTTTTTGGGGTAAATCCAATTTCTTTTTCCCTTTTCATCAATGGTGTTTATACTATCTCTGAATGATTCCGTATGGTCACTTTTTGATGATTGCATTAATTACGTATTATTCAGAATATAACTCTCCCTCAGCAGCTTTTCCTGGTACTTCTTCTAAGGTCATTATATAACTCGTCACATCTTGAATTTGAGTTGGGTTTAGTAAAGCACTCCAGGCAATCATGCCTTTTTCAGGTACACCATCTTGAATAGTTTTGTAGATGGCACTGAAACTGCCTCCATGTATCCAATATTGGTCGGTCAGGTTTGGACCAACGGTACCTCCGCCGTCAGGGCCATGACACGCCAAACAATTGGTGTCAAAAACCTGTTTTCCACTGGCTAATGATTTATCATCTTCACTGACCATCATATCGTCTTCGTTTATGATTACCACGTTATTTTTGGCAGCTTCTTCGGCAATAGCCATTACTTCTTGATATTCATCAATTGAGAGGGGACTACTTTTTAGGACATGATAATCTACCATATAGAATATTGAAAAAAATATGGTAAGGTAAAAACCATACAACCACCATGTTGGCAAATCATTATCCAGTTCTTCAATGCCGTCATAATTGTGATTCATCAGCGCATTGTCCTCTTCTTGTTCCAATACTTTAAATTCATTAGCCATTTTGTTGCCATAGAAAATGATCCATGTGGCAAAGAGTAGAAAAGTAAACATTGGTATGAGCCAAGTTAATGATCGCATTGTCAATCCAACTTCTAAAAGAGTTTGAGCCTTGGACTGATAACTTAATAGTAATAAGGTTGTTAATAGGGGTGTGATTTTTGTATTCATCGTTTCATGTTTTGATGGTCAGAAATGGTGTTGTCTAATGGCATTTTTTCTAATTCAGAAATGTATGTTTTTCGCACACTAAAGGCCCATATAGTAAAATATAAAAAGACCAACATAAACAGTATGAGAGCTAGCAGTGGGAAAAGTTCTATATTCTCAATACTTGCCATATGGTGTTTTACGAATTTTAGCATTATTTTTCTTTCTTTATGTCGGTTCCTAATCTTTGCATATAGGCGATGAGTGCGATAATTTCTTTTTTGTCGTCAATTTCTGTGACGGGGTCTTGAAGTTGCATTCGCAAATCTTTTGCAATTTCTTGCGCTTGAAGTCGTAAAAGTTGCTCGGCTTGCTTTTCAAAGCCCACTTCATATGGAACTCCCAACTTTTTCATGGCCACAATTTTTTTACTTGTTAACGATACATCCAAATCATTTTCAAACAGCCATTGATACCTTGGCATGATAGAGCCGGGAGAGGTCATTGTAGGATCATACATATGGTTGAAGTGCCATGCGTGATTGTATTTTTTTCCAATTCTATGTAAATCTGGACCAGTTCGTTTTGAACCCCACAGGTGAGGATGGTCATAAACAAATTCGCCTGCTTTGGAATATTCTCCGTAGCGTTCGGTTTCTGATCGCAAGGGACGAATCATTTGTGAATGACAGGCATTACACCCTTCTCTAATATATAAATCTCTTCCCTCAAGTTCTAGAGGGGTGTAAGGTTTAACACTAGAAATTGTTGGCACATTAGATTCTACCACCATAGTAGGGACTAACTCAACAAGTGTTCCTACTAAAATTGCTAAAAGTGAAAATACGAGCATTTGTATGGGTCTTTTTTCAATCCACCTGTGCCAATGCTCTCTTTTGTGCTTTGCCTTTTCGTTGGTAAGTGCGGGAGCTTCGGAGAATTCATCACTTACTAAGGTTGCTCCTTTGATGGTATTTCTAATGTTAACAACCATAATGAAAACACCAATCAAATACAGTAGCCCACCTAAAGAACGAGTCACGTACATTGGGATTATTTGTGTTACAGTCTCCAAGAAATTACCATAAGCTAAATAACCATCAGCTGTAAATTCCTTCCACATTAGTGATTGAGTAAAACCAGCCCAATACATTGGTAAAGCCCAAAAAATTATACCTAGTGTGCCGACCCAAAAATGCATGTTGGCTAGTTTCTTAGAATAGATTTTAGTGTTGTATATTCTAGGAATAAGCCAATAAAACATACCGAATATTAAAAAACCGTTCCATCCTAATGTACCAATGTGTACGTGGGCAGGAATCCAATCCGTGTAATGTGCAATGGCATTAATATTTTTTAGCGACAGCATGGGGCCTTCAAATGTGGCCATGCCATAGGCCGTAATGGCCACGACAAAAAACTTCAAAACAGCATCTTCTCGCACCTTATCCCATACACCTCTAAGAGTAAGAAGTCCGTTTATCATTCCACCCCAAGAGGGAGCAATTAGCATTACAGAAAAAACAGTTCCTAAACTTTGAGCCCAATCTGGTAGGGCAGTATATAACAAATGGTGTGGCCCAGCCCATATGTATAAGAATATTAAGGCCCAAAAGTGAATAATTGACAAACGATAAGAATAGACAGGACGATTAGCCGCTTTGGGTACAAAGTAGTACATTAGACCAAGTACTGGCGTTGTCAGAAAAAAGGCCACGGCATTATGCCCATACCACCATTGAACTAGAGCATCTTGAACCCCTGCATAAATCGAGTAGGATTTGAATAACGACACTGGTAATTCCAGATTGTTCACAATATGTAATACAGCAACAGTAACAAATGTGGCGATATAAAACCAGATGGCTACATATAAGTGTTTTTCTCTTCGTTTAAGAATAGTGCCAAACATATTCCAACCAAACACTACCCATATAAGCGTAATGGCAATGTCTATGGGCCATTCTAGTTCGGCATACTCTTTACTTGAAGTAATTCCAAGTGGGAGGGTAATAGCTGCCAATACAATAATGAACTGCCATCCCCAAAAATGAATATTGCTCAGCACATCACTGTACATTCTTGACTTGAGGAGTCTTTGTAATGAGTAATAAACTCCTGCGAAAATGGCATTTCCTACAAAGGCGAAAATAACAGCATTGGTATGCAATGCACGAATTCTTCCATAGGTAAGCCAAGGAATATCAAAGTTGAGGTCTGGAAGGTATAGTTGAAGGGCTATGACGAACCCCACTAACATTCCTATTGCTCCCCAAAAAACAGAAGCGAAACTAAAGTTTCTGACAATTCGGTTGTCATAATAAAACGTTTCTAAACTCATGATTTATCGTTTTTTTTATTGGTTTTATTTTCAAATAAAATTCGAATCGATGGCGTGTAGTCGTCTTCTAGTTGTCCGCTTTTAACAAACCAGATGAAAGCAAAAAGAAATCCAATGGCAAGTGTCAAACTGACAATCACTAAAATGAATAACACACTCATTCGTTCTATGAAATTAGTTTATAGGACAAAAGTGTTAGATAAATCAATCTAAAAGTATGATGTCAATCATACTTTTGTTCTAGAAGCTATATAGGTAGCTAGGGTGACAAAGACAACCACCGTTATGGAACTTAGTGGCATGAGAATAGCAGCAATTAAAGGTGAAAGAGAACCGCTAATAGCAAAATATAATCCAACAGTATTGTAAAGAAAAGATATGATAAAACTAATAATGATGATAATGATTGATTGTTTTGCTAAAGTCAAAAAATAGGGTAATCGAGTAAGTTGAGCGGCATCAAGGATACCGTCACATGCAGGTGTAAATGCATTTACATCGTCTGAAACAGCAATACCTACATTGGCTTGTTTCAGAGCACCTGCATCATTCAATCCATCGCCAATCATCATGGTTGGGTGAGGGTATTTTTTTTGAAGATCTTGAATAAAATTGAGTTTGTCCTTTGGCGATTTTTCAAATAACAGATTGTCTTTTGAAAACCATTTCATTAGAGTATTTGCTTCAGAATTATTGTCTCCTGAAAGTAAGAATAAAGCGTACGGTTTTAACTGGTTCATCAATTTCTTTAAACCAGCCCTGTATTTATTTTTAAGACTGAAATAACCTCTAATACGTGTATCAATTCTGACCCATACTTGGCTTTCTTTTTCATGTATTTTGTTTTCAATTCCAACAAATTTTTTTGATCCAATTTTTAGTTTTTTTTCATTGACTACAGCGGAAATACCTTGCCCTGTTTTTTCTTCAAATTGATGTGTTTTAATTGAAGTATTAATAGCGAGCCATTGGTAGATGGCTTTGCTGAGTGGGTGTGAAGAATGACGAACTACTGCCGCGAGTTGTTTTTTCTCCTCAATATTTAATGGGTCTCCAATGAAATGAATGTCTTCATTGTTAGTTTGGGTGATAGTCCCCGTTTTGTCAAAAACAAGTTGTTTGACACCTGCCATTTTTTCAATCACTTCAGCATTTTTTAGATACAGTTTTTGTTTGCCAAAAATCCGTAAGATGTTGCCTAGTGTAAAAGGAGCAGACAATGCCAGTGCACATGGACAGGCAATAATAAGAACCGAAGTGAATACATTGATGGCTATGCCAGGACTTTCACGCCACCAATAGGTCGCTGAAATGGCCGATAGAGTTAGAATGATAATGGTAAAGTACTTGCTAATTTTGTCCGTAATAGTGTGTATGGAAGACGACGCCTTTTTAAAGGTACTATGGTTCCACAATTGAGTTAAATAGCTTTGGGAGATGGTCTTTATGACTTTTACTTCGATGCTTTCACCTACTTGCTTGCCTCCAGCATAAATGGTATCTCCTTTAGTTTTATGGATGGTTTTACTTTCCCCAGTTACGAAACTGTTATCGATGTTAGCCCTTCCTTTTTGAAGCATACAATCTACTGGTATTATTTCCTGATTTCGGATTAAGATGATATCATTAACTTTAATACTGTCTCTTATACACATCTGACGCTGCCGACGAATAGAGAGGTGT
>CAXDOW010000048.1:0-14458 GCA_963991165.1 uncultured Flavobacteriales bacterium
AGCGTATTGACAACTACCATCATCAATGGTAGCATCGGACTGATAGTTGTAAGCTGTGGATTCTGTACATCCGTAGCAGTCGTAGTTGCACGATTCACTGTCTTGATTGGCCAATGCATTGTAGTTACAGGCGGTATCGACCAAACAGCCAAAAATCAATTCTTCTTGGTTGTTTTCTGTGCCATCTTGGTTGGTGTCGCTTATGTTGTCATCTTCTTTTTTGCAAGAAAATAGAACAAAAACAAGCATGATCAATAACAGTGTGAGTTTATTTGTTGAAAGTTTCATAACGCCTAAATCAAAAAAAAAGTTATTACCAAATGTAATAACTTTTTTCTAACTTGATGTTGTTTTAAAAACTAAACTAGAATATTGTTGTTTTCTTGTGCCTCTTTTAAAACGGCCGATATGCCTTTTTTATCAATCGTTCTGATGGCATTAGCGGAAACTTTTAATGTAATCCACTCTCCTGTTTCAGGAATAAAAAATTTCTTTGTTTGGAGGTTCGGATAATATTTTCTTTTGGTTTTTCTGTTGGAATGAGAAACATTGTTACCAACCATTACCTTTTTACCTGTTATATCGCAAACTCTTGACATTATTCTAATTTTAAAATTGGGTTGCAAATATATATTATTTTTCTTTACATGTGACTTGTGACTCACTCAATAATTGGATCAATAAATTGAGTGCTTTGTTCGATGCTCTTTCTATGTTGGTATTTCGGTCGGTGTTAAAAATTAGGGTTTCGGAAACAACCTTATTTGGTGTGGCTACGGCATAGCATATCGTCCCTCCTTTTACACCATCAACATCTATTTTTGAGGCAAGCCCAGAAGTGGCAATGGAATAATCGGATTCAAAAAGACGTTTGCAACAACTTGCCATTTCTCGGACAACTTCCTCACTCACTACGCCGTATTTTGAAATTGTTTGGGCATTTACTTTCAATAGGTCGGTTTTTATTGTGTTAGAATAAGCAATTATTCCTCCTTTGTAATAGGTTGAACTACCACTTATGGTTGTAATCATTTTTGAAAGATTTCCTCCGGTGCAACTTTCTGCTAAAGAAATAGTTTGATTGTTATTTTTCAACAATTGACCAATTACATCTTCGCTCAATCTTTTTTGAATGGGCGAATAGAAGGGGCCAATGATTTCCTTTAAACTTTCAATATTTTTTTCAATCATTAACTCCAAATAATGACGGTCTTTTCCTCGAGCAGAAAAGCGTAGCATTAAAGATGAAATGGATGGCAAATAGGCCAGTTTAATTTCTTTAGGTAGCTTATTTTCCCAATCAGCAATGAGTTCTGCCAGGTGCGACTCTATAATACCTCTAGTGTAGACCGTTTTGTGTACGATTTCCATGAGGTCGTACTTGGCTTTTATTTTTTGTAATGCCGTTGGCATCATATCTTTCATTTCGTGAGGAATTCCTGGCATGGATACTAATATCTTACCCGCTTTATCGAACCACATACCTGGAGCTGTTCCTTTTCTGTTGTGGATTACTTGACAGGTGGATGGAACATAGGCCTGCAACTTAGTATAGTCATTGACTGTACGTTGGCGTTTTGAAAAATACGTTTTTATTTCTTCAAACACTTCTTGATTGAATACTAATTCATCATCAAAATAAGCGCATAAAGAGTGTTTGGTTAGATCGTCTTTGGTGGGCCCTAACCCGCCAGTCATAACTATTAAATCGACTGACTGAAAAGAGTTTCTTATTGTGTCAACAATTTGATGTTGGGAATCTGAAACAGAAATTATCTGATTGACATGGATACCGTTTTGTTCCAAATAATTCCCAATCCATCCAGAATTAGTGTCAATGGTCTGACCAATAAGAATTTCATCTCCAATAGTTATGATGTTTGCTCTCATAAAAAAAGCAGCCGTAGCTGCTTGTTTTCAGTTATTCGATTATGTGAAAAGTTTTGTTTTGGGAGGTTTCTTCTTGATCAATATCTTGCACCGTCACAATTAATCTGTATCTGCCTGGTTCTAAATCTGGGAAGGGCAGCGTTATTGAATCTGTTTTGGATGCTGTTGTACCAGACAAATCATATTCAAATGTTCGATTCCAAGGTTTTGATGCTATCCTTGCGTTAACAAAATTATCTATAACCTCAAGTCTAAACCTGCTAAGACCATTATCGTCCGAAAAAGAGCAAGAAAATTTAAGTTGAGCGCCTTCTTCTTTCAAAATTTCTGAATTAGTATTCAAAATTGAGAGATTGGTGATGGTTGGAGGTTCGTTGTTAGAGCAAGCTGTCAAAATACAGCTTAAGACGAAAATTTTTATAATTGCTTTCATAGTTTTAGTGTTTGAGTAGCTTAATTAATTCTTCAAAGGTCATATTTTTTTGCGAACTTTCAAACATATTTTTTACGGTTAATGTATTTTCTTTCATTTCGTTTTCCCCAACCAGAATTACAAATTCAACGTTTTTTCGGTGAGCATATTGCATTTGCTTTTTCAATTTTGAACTGGTGGGGTATAATTCCGATTTAATGCCCATATCTCTCAATTGTTTCAAACATTTAAGGGAGTAAAAACTTTCTTGTTGTCCAAAATTAACAAACATGACTTTAACATTATCTTTGGTATCGTGTGGAAATAGGGATAATTCCTCCAAAACATGGTAGATTCTATCTAAGCCAAATGAAATACCCACTCCAGATATCCCCTCTAACCCAAACAAACCTGTTAAGTTGTCGTATCGACCACCGCCGCAGATACTACCTATGCTAACCTCGTCAGAAACGACTTCGAAAATGGCACCTGTGTAGTAGTTTAATCCTCTAGCTAATGTAACATCAAAATCCAAAACAGCTGTTTGCAAGGCAGTCTCATCAAATGAGACGGTTAGAAAATCTAATTCGTCAAGTCCTTGTTGACCTATTTTAGAAGATAATAAAAATGATCTGAGTTTTTCAATTTTCTCTTTATTGGAGCCACTTAATTCAAGTATAACATCTAATTGTGCAACCATTTCTGTTGATAGCCCTTTACTTAAAAGTTCTTTTTTGACTTCACTTTTGCCTATCTTATCAAGTTTGTCTAACGCAATGGTTATTTCAGTAAAATAATCGCTAGCACCCATCACCTCAGCAATACCACTAAGTATTTTTCGATTGTTCAATTTGATGCGATAATGAGTTAATCCTAATGAACTAAAGACATCATCGAACAGTTGTATTAATTCAAGCTCAGAAATCAGGGAATCCGTACCTATAATATCGGCATCGCATTGGGTAAATTCTCTGTAACGTCCTTTTTGAGGTCTATCTGCACGCCAAACGTTTTGAACTTGATATCTACGAAAAGGAAATGCAATTTCGTTCCTGTGTTGGACAACATATCTAGCAAAAGGAATAGTTAAATCGTATCTTAAAGCTTTATCAGCAATATGATTGGCTAATAATTTTGAGGTTGTGTTAGTTTTAAGGTCTATTTTTGACAAAAAATCTCCAGAATTGAGTATTTTGAAGATGAGTTGCTCACCTTCTGAGCCATATTTCCCTGTTAAAGTTTCTAATTGTTCCATGGCGGGTGTTTCAATTGGATTAAATCCATAATTATTGAAATACCGTTTAATTTTGCCTACAATGTACTCTCTTTTTTTTATTTCGGAAGGAGAAAAATCACGTGTTCCCTTGGGAATGGTTGGGGTTTTGGCCATATTGTATCAAAAAATTCTTTACAAATATCTAAAAAAATAATCTAGTCAATTCTTAAATTATAACTATTTTTAAAAAAAATTATACAAAAGATATGCGATGTTGCATCTTTTTCTCATATTTGCAAAAAAATTAATCAATTTATTTATCAAAAAAAGAAATTATGAAAAAAATGCTTTTAACACTTGCAATTGCCTTTACTAGCTTAATGGCTTCTGCACAGTTTATGGTAGTTGCTGATGTAGATTTAGAAGATTTCGAAACTGACAGCATCTCTGAAAGAGTTGACTTTGGTGTTGGTTACATGATAAGCGACACTTGGACCGTTGGTGCTGTTATGCCAGCTGGCGATGATGAAGATTTTAGAGTTTTTGCACGTTACTATTGGAATGAGTCAATTTATTTGACTGCTAACACAACAACCGATGACTTTTCAGACAACCTACGTGTTGGAGCTGGTTACAGTTTTGCAGCTTACGGAAGCTTGTTTATTGAGCCAAACTTTACATTTAATGTAACTGCTGATGAAGATAACGATGATGAAAGATATTCTAAATTCAAATTGGGTTTAGCGTACCGTTTCTAATTCGAATTGTTTAAACTTTAAAAAAGAGCATCAATTGATTGATGCTCTTTTTTTTTGTGTATATTTAACTGTTTTATGGTTATCTTTGTACATTAATAAAATTTAACACATGATTTGGTTAATTATAATCTTTTTTATGATTGTTGGTGGCATAGTAAGTAGTCGCCTAAAAAATAAATTCAAAAAATATTCTCAAGTACCTCTTTCAAATGGCATGACTGGTAAACAAGTGGCAGAACAAATGTTATCTGATTATGGTATTAGAAATGTTAAAGTGGTGTCTGTTCCTGGTAAATTGAGCGATCATTACAATCCACAAGATAGAACGGTCAATTTAAGTCCCGACGTCTATTCGAAATGTAGTGTAGCTTCAGCAGCAGTGGCTGCTCACGAATGTGGTCATGCTGTTCAACACGCTCAGGCCTACTCGTGGCTACAATTGAGATCTGCCTTGGTTCCTGCCGTATCGTTCAGCACCAAAATGTTAAACTTTATATTTATAATGATGTTCTTAGGAGCTGGTTTTTTAGGCTGGTTTGGTATTGATACCGCCTTGTTAACCGTCATTATTTTTCAATCGGCCATAACTTTGTTTACATTAGTCACTTTACCCGTAGAGTTTGATGCTAGCAACAGAGCCCTTGTTTGGCTAAATCGCAAAAAAATTACTAGTCAGCAAACCCATGTGATGGCGGTTGATGCTCTTAAATGGGCTGCAGGAACCTATGTCGTTGCTGCTTTAGCATCTTTGACACAATTGGCCTATTACATCATGCTCTATTTAGGAAACAGGGACTAATTTCTTCTTTTCTTAAAGCTTTTAAATATGTCAATATTTTGAATTAACGTTTACTAAATTTTTTTTTATGAAATTATTGCTATCTACTATTTTTTTATTGTTCGCTATTCAACAACAACCATTCTCTCAAAATCAATGGTCACAGGATATATTTGATGATAGCAAAACGCTCTATGAGCTAGAATCAAGCTTTGAAGCCTATTGGAGTGGAAAAGAAATTCAAAAAGGCAAAGGATGGAAACCATTCAAGAGACGTCACTCTTTTATGGCACCTAGAGTTTATCCAAGTGGTCAATTTCCCTTTGAAAAATTGTATGAAGAATGGGAAAAGATAAAATACACTCCAAGAAATAGCAGTCAAACCACTATTCAAGCCGATTGGCAAGCTTTTGGCCCGACCAATGTTCCTTTACTCAACACTGGTCAAAAGCGTGGCGTTGGAAGAGTCAATGTGGTTGCTTTTGACCCTTACAATTCCGACATCATTTGGGTCGGATCACCGAGTGGAGGTCTATGGAAATCAATCGATGGTGGTTCGACTTGGACAAGCAATACCGACCTACTGCCCAATTTAGGTGTTTCCGACATTGCCATAGATCACACCAATACGGACATCATGTATATCATCACTGGCGACAGAGATGCAGAAGATACATATGCCTATGGCTTGATGAAATCTTCTGATGGTGGGCTAACATGGAACCCAACTGGCTTATCTTTTAACTTAAACAATTCATACAGGGGAAATAGAGTATTAATTCACCCCAACAATTCAAACATTTTATTGGTGTCGACCAGAAAATCAGGATATGGCGAAACCTATCGGTCCACTGATGGTGGCGACACATGGGACTTGGTACTAGAAGGACCCAATTTAGTATCTATGGAGTTTAATCCTTCAAACCCCGACCTGGTTTATGGGATAACCACTGGAACAAGTAAGTTTTACCGTTCCAATGACAATGGCCAAAACTGGATAAACGTTACCAACCAGGCAGGATTACCAAATTCAGGAAATAATAGAGGGCTCATTGGGGTAACTCCAGCTAATCCGAATGTCATTTATATTTTATATAGTAAGAACGATAATGGGTTTGGTGGGCTATACAAATCGACCGATGGTGGATTTAATTTCACATTACAATCTGAAAGTCCCAATATCTTTGGCTATGAAACCGATGGAAGTGATGTCGGCGGACAAGGATGGTACGATATTGCCATGACTATATCACCAACCAATGAAGACGAAGTGTATATTGGAGGTATCAATTTATGGAAATCTATAAATGGCGGGCAAGACTGGGATATTATTAGCCATTGGTATGGAGCAGGTGGAAATCCATATGTTCATGCCGACCAGCACTATTTAGTTTTCAATCCGTTGACAAATTCTTTGTTTGCAGGAAATGACGGTGGCATTTACAAAAGTGAAGACAATGGAAATTCCTGGGCCGATTTGAGTGATGGACTTCAAATTACTCAATTCTATAAAATTGGTATATCTCAAACAAATTTTGGGTTAGTCTTAGGAGGTTCTCAGGATAATGGAACCTTACGTTGCAACACTCAAAATGACTGGTCAGCCGTGAGAGGTGGTGATGGCATGGAATGTGCTGTAGACCCCACCGATGCTAGCATAATGTATTCTGAACTATATTATGGTGATATTGGCATATCGTACGATGGTGGTAATTCGTGGGACAATATAGCTCCAGACACAGATGGTGAATGGATTACTCCTTATCAGATTGATCAAAATAGCCCCAACCGAATTGTTATCGGTTATGATGTAGTTTATGAAAGTTTAGATTATGGTTCGACATGGAATGCCATTTCCAATGGATTTAATAATTCCTCTACTATTGATGTCATCTGCTTAGCTCCATCTGACGATGAAACGATTTATATTGCTGAAGAAGATGATATTTTCAGAACCAGCGATGGAGGGCAAAATTGGATAAATATCAGCTCTGCATTACCTAATAAAAGCGTTACATTCTTAGCTGTTCATCCAAACAATCCTGATATAGTTTGGGCCACATTTTCTGGTTACTCTAGTCAACAGAAAGTATATTTTTCACAAAATGGCGGAGGAAGTTGGACGAATATTTCCTCAAACTTACCAAATTTACCGGTCAACTGCATATTACATTATTCTCCCAATGAAACCTTATTTATTGGTACTGATATAGGTGTTTTTTACAAAGATTCAAGCATGACGGACTGGCAAACTTTTAATCAAGGTCTTCCCAACGCGATAGTCACAGAATTGGAATATCACATTAGTACAAATACCCTATTTGCAGGTACTTATGGAAGAGGCCTTTGGATGACCTCATTACCAGCTGTTGTTCCACCGACATCATCATTCAATTTTAGTATAATTAACGAGTGTTCTGGACTGGTGAGTTTTAATAGCAACTCCAGTAATGCTGTTTCTGTTCAATGGGATTTTGGCGATAATACATTTTCCGATGAAAGTGTTACAACTCATCAATTTTCAGCCAGTGGCGATTACAATATTCGTCTAGTTGCTGTCAACGAACTTGGCGCTGACACCACCGAACAAACTCTTACAATCAATTTGGTTAGTTTACCTACATCGCAAGATGAACACATTTGCACACCTGGTAGCGTAACATTGACCGCCAATACGAATAATTCTCAAGCAATAATTAATTGGTTTGATGCACCCTCCAATGGTAATTTATTACACACTGGCAACAATTACACCACGAATGTTTTAAATTCATCGTCTACCTTTTATGCTTCTTCTGTTGAAGAATTAGATTCTGCCAACATAGGTGAAATTAATCATACGGGAGATTCGGACTACAGTGGTTCCATTTCCAGCGTTGGTTCCTTGGAATTTGATGCCAATGAATCGTTCTTATTACAGTCTGTTGATGTCTTCACCAACCAGCCAGGCGAACGTAAAATCAATCTAGTAGATAATGCAGGTAATGTTGTTCAAGAACATACCGAGTTTGTCCCCATAAGCGACAACTCTCCACATACCATTCAACTAAATTTCTATGTTGAAGCTGGTGAAACATATCGACTAACGACTGATAATGATGTAAGTATCGCTAATCTTGGTGGTGAAAACCCACAATTTAAAAGGTCATCCTCAAACAGTCTTTCTTTCCCCTATCAATTTGGAAATATTTTGAGCATAAATGGCTCTTTTTGGTATGGAAATAACGGCGAATTTTTAACTGATTACTACTACTACTTTTATAATTGGAAGGTTAAAACGATATGTTCGAGTGCTTTAGTTCCAGTCACTGCTCATGTTGGCAGTAATCAAACCCTATCTATTGAATATAATTCCAATTGTAATTATGATAGCATTGTACTAACTGCCAATGGTAACTTTACAACTTATGAATGGAGCAACCAAACTAATGGGCAGTCATTAACTGTTTTTGAACCTGGGAACTATCAATTGACAGCCATCGATTCCTTAGGATGTATAGCATCATCCTCTGTCTCTATTCCCAGCATTACAAGTTTTGAAATTTCTACTTCTGAATCCCTCTGTCAAGGGTCAAGTATTTTTTTACAAAGCATGTCGGGATTACAATCTTACCTATGGAATACGGGAGATACTACCAGCACTATTTCTATCAGTGAACCAGGAAGTTATTCTGTTTCGGCCAGTGATAACAATGGATGTAGCTTGTACGATGATATTATTATTGAATCTGAGGTTGCTCAATCTGTAGCTATTCAATACGATTTAGATTCTTTGTCAATATGTATCAACTCTCAAGTAGATTTTAGTGTTTCACCACAATTCGAAAATTCAAACGTAATTTGGAATAACACATCCTTTGGCTCCAATTTTAGTCAGACGTTTTACTTAATTGGTAATGTTGGCGTGACCGTTTCGGCTATCGACCAAAACGGATGTACTAGTTACGACACTTTAATGCTGAAAGTGATAGAATGCTCAGTTTCTATTGATGATTTGATTGCTAACACTCAACTCTACCCTAACCCTAATGACGGGAAGTTTATTTTTCAACACCAATCCAAACTCAATGAGATAGAGTATATCACTATTCTAGACCTTCAAGGTCGAATTATTGAAAAAAGAGAAGCAAACTACGTTGACAACAAACTTTTGGAACGATTTAATTTAAGTCAACTCAGTAAAGGACTGTATTTTGTCGAGCTTAAAACATCATTGGGCACTGCGACAAAAAAGGTTATCATAGAGTAATTTCCTGCCTTTTATGGAAATATCTTTTTTGGATTCAAAATACCTTTTGGGTCAAACAGTTTCTTTATTCCTTTTTGAAGGGACATGTTTTCATTGGAAAAGGCAATATCTAAGTAACTTTTTTGAACCAAACCGATGCCATGTTCTCCGCTAATGGTACCACCCAAACCAACCGTAAGTTCAAAAACCTCTCTGATACCTTTAGTAAGCTCATGGTTCCAATCATGATCAGACATGTTACCTTTTATGATGTTAATGTGTAGATTTCCATCTCCAGCATGTCCATAACAAACGGATGAAAAGCCATATTTTTCTCCTATGGCTTTTACACCTTTAAGAAGTTTTGGCAGTTCGGCTCTTGGAACCACTGTATCTTCTTCTTTGTATATACTATTGCTTTTAACAGCTTCTCCAACAGCTCTTCTCAATTTCCATAGCTGTTCTTTCTGCATGTGAGAATCCGCAAAGAGGATATCATCGCAATCATATTCCTCCATGACTTGGGTGATTTTTTCACACTCTTTAAATAAGGTATCTAAGTCATTGCCATCGACTTCAATTAGAAGGTGGGCTTGAATATCATCTTTTACAGCTACGCTAATATCCATAAATTGACATGTCCAATCAATGGCATCTCGCTCCATAAACTCTAAAGCAGATGGAGTTATTCCAGCCCTGAAAACAGCAGAAACGGCTTGACATGCTTTTTCTGCTGATGGAAAGGGAACTAATAGTGTCAAATCCTGTGTAGGATGAGGAATTAGTTTAAAAACAATTTTAGTAATGACTCCTAATGTCCCTTCACTACCAACCATTAGCTGGGTCAAATTATAGCCCGTGGAGTTTTTCAACACATTAGCTCCAGTCCAAATGATATCTCCATTGGCCAAAACTACTTCCAAATTGAGTACATAATCTTTGGTCACACCATATTTCAATGCTTTCGGACCGCCCGAGTTTTCAGCCAAATTACCTCCCAAAAAACTACTCCCCTTGCTTGCTGGATCTGGTGGGTAAAACAATCCTTTTTCTTTCACAGCATCTTTAAATACTTGATTGATGACACCAGGTTCGACTGTGGCTTGTAAATTTCGTTCGTCAACTTCTATAATTCGATTTAACCTTTCCGTACTTAAGGCAACGCCTCCACAAACAGGAAGAGAACCCCCACTGAGTCCTGTTCTTGCACCACAAGGAGTGACTGAAATTCCTTGATGATTGCAATACCTTAAAATAGAGGAAATGTCGTTTGTGTCGCTTGGCAGTAGAACCACTTCAGGAAAATAAGTTAAATCTTCCGTTTCGTCTCGAGAATAAAGCGCTAAGCTATCCTTAGAAGTTAAAACCCCATCACTTCCCAGTAGTTCTTGGAAAAAACTATAATCGTAGGAATCTATTTTTTTAAAATCCATATGTAGATTTTTTACAAATTTATATATTTTGATTATTACAATTTTAACACTTTAATATTATTTGCTTTTCCCAAACAAACTGTAAATAACGATTTTGTGAAAAGAAATTTCTAGAAAATAATAAATTAGTATATTCGACCATTAAAAATTAAATCTATGCTTCATTTAATCTCATATGTTGTCTTTACTGTTATCATTTTATTAGTTGCAAAAACTTATTTGGACAAGAAAGGACATCCTAAAGGGTTGTTTTATTTGTTCTTTGCTGAAATGTGGGAACGCTTTTCGTTCTACGGGATGAGAGCTCTTTTAACATTATATCTCATCAAGGATTATTACTCTCACCTAGAAAATAACGAAGAGGTGGCTTATGGAATTTATGCCGCATATGGCGCTTTGGTCTACCTTACCCCTCTTATTGGAGGTTTTTTGGCTGATAAATTTATTGGATATAGAAAATCTATTCTTTTTGGTGGAATACTAATGGCTCTTGGTCATTTCTTTATGGCATTTCCCACCGACCTGTTTTTCTATGGGGCCTTGGGGCTTCTGATTATGGGCAACGGATTTTTTAAGCCAAATATTTCTTCCTTGGTCGGTTCTCTTTACGAAGAAGGTGATATTAAACGTGATGGTGGTTTTACCATATTTTACATGGGTATTAATCTTGGCGCTATGATTGCTCCTTTGTTCTGTGGCTACCTTGGCGAAGTATACGGATGGCACTATGGCTTTGGCGCTGCAGGAATTGGCATGTTAGCTGGTCTAGTTGTTTTTTGGAATGGCATCAGCAAGAATGTTCTTGGTGACAAAGGATTACAACCAAAAGAATATATTAACAAAAAGTTTTCTGGCATTTCCATCGCTAATTTAATATACATACTTGGCTTTTTGGCAGTGCCAATTTTTGCCTATTTGATTGTTCTTGATACTCAGTCGGAAATTCTTGGTGATGTTTTAACTGTTGTGGGTGGAATTGTACTAGTTTATTTGGGCTATATCATTTATGATTATAAAGTGACGCAGAACGATAAAGTAAGCGGAGATCGCCTCATTGCAATTATAATTTTATCGGTTTTCCTAACTATTTTTTGGGCCTGTTTTGAGCAAGCAGGGAGTTCAGTAACGGTTTGGATTGACAAATGTGTCAATTTGGTTGGCATGAACGCTTCTCAAACCAATGCCATCAATCCTGGTTATATTGTCTTGTTGGCCATTCCATTCAGCTTAATGTGGACCAAGTTAGGCGCCATGAATAGGAATCCAAATACACCCATTAAGTTTGCTCTTGGTATTTTCCAGTTAGGATTAGGTTTTTTATTATTTGCCGCAACAGCTCATTTTATAGGTGAAAATGGTAAAGTACCTTTTCTTTTTGTATTTCTAGGGTATTTCTTAATTACAACTGGAGAGTTGTTTTTATCGCCCATTGGACTTTCAAAAGTGACGGAATTATCGCCTAAAAAAATGGTTGCCTTTATGATGGGAGTATGGTTTTTATCTTCTACTTTCGCTCATTACATTTCCGGTATTTTGGCCAAACTTACCACCTCATCAACCAGTAATGAAAGTAACTGGCTTTCCGATTTAGGTAATTGGTTTATGGGTAATCCTGATATCTCAAGTGAGTCAGTTGCTACCTTGATGCAATACAATAATATCTATGCTCAAATAGGGTTTGTTACAATATTTATCGCTATTTTCGTTATGATAATATCACCATTTATTAAAAAGCTAATGCACGGAGTTCATTAATCCTAAATTATTTAAACAAAATGAAACATTCACTCATTATTTTTTTCTGCTTATCAATAGCTCTAATCGATGTAAATGCTCAGCAGAATGACGGATGGCACCTAAATTTTGACAAAGCCTCCAAAGAATCCATAGAAACAAATAAACCCATTCTAGCTAATTTTACTGGTAGCGATTGGTGTGGCTGGTGCAAAAAACTCAAAAGAGAGGTATTTGATACTCCAGCGTTTAAAAAATGGGCAGATGAAAATGTTGTTTTGTTAGAGCTAGACTATCCAAGACGGGTCCAACAACCAGAAGATATTAAAAAACAAAATAAAGAACTACAACAATTTTTCAAAGTAAGAGGTTACCCTACTCTACATTTATTTTCAGTTAACAACTCCGATGGGAAAACGCAAATTACCTCTCTTGGAAAAACTGGTTATGTAGCAGGAGGACCAACCCCCTGGATTGCTAACGCCAACACATTGTTAAAAAATAAATAATGAAACAAATAGTCGTTATATTAACGGTTTTAGTTTTACCGTTTTGGGTGTCGTCCTGCAACAACGAAAAAGCTAATCCTAAAACAGATCAGAAAAAAGCAAATTTAAAGGAAGTCATAAAGACCAATCAATCTAATGCATCCATCAATTGGTTAACTCTTAATGAGCTTGATAAAAAAATGGCAAAAACTCCAAAAAAAGTCATTTTCTTATTTACCAAAAAGGGCTGTCCATATTGCAAAGAAATGAAGGAGACTACTTTATCTGATGCTGAAATCATCAAACTGATGAATGATAATTATTATGCCGTGATGCTTGACGGCAAAAGCAAAGAGCCCATGACTTTTAAGGGCGTTACCTACGTTAATGATCATCCGAATCCAGAGGATGCGCCTTGGCGTCATAACCTTTTTTCAGAATTGGTAGATCCTTTCAATGGAGGATACTATTGGCCCTCAACTGTCATATTCGACGAAAATTATAATAAAATAAGAAGTTTTCCCGGACTTCAAAAGCCCGCACAGTTTAAGCGACTGCTAATGAATTTTATTAAATAACAAAAAAGGTCTTAAGCAAATAAGACCTTTGAAGGGTGGAAGATGGGATTCGAACCCACGGCCCTCGGAACCACAATCCGATGCTCTAACCAACTGAGCTACAACCACCATTTTTATTGAGGGCAAATATATGAATTTACAAAATCAACCGTCCTTTTTTATTAAAAAAACTATCTTTGAAGAACCATGTCAAAAGTTAAACACACTCAAACCGTTCATATCTCTGGTATGACCTGTGCTAGTTGCGCGAAGGGAATTGAAACACATTTAATCAATAAAGGTATAAAAAATGTAACGGTTAATTTTGCCAGTGGTACGGCTCAATTCCACTCAGACAGTAGACACACCATTCAATCTGTCATAAATGAAATTAAATCAATTGGCTATAAGGCAAGTTCACAGGTTAATGAAAAAAATAACTTACTGGAACGATTATTTTCTGTTAGTTTAATCTTCACAATTCCACTCTTTAGCCATATGTTTTTGAATGATGAACACGTACTAAGAAATCCATTGATTCAGTTGGTTCTTTGTCTACCAGTTTTTCTAATTGGATGCTACTATTTTGGTAGAAGTGCCTGGATGTCACTTAAAACCAAAAGCCCTAACATGGACGTTCTTATTATGATGGGCTCTTCAGCAGCTTTTATCTATAGTATTATTGGCATTATACTGTTTTGGGGAACAATGTCGATTCATAAACACCTCTTTTTTGAAACTACAGCTACAATTCTTACTTTAGTTTTGTTAGGCAATCTCTTAGAACAAAAATCGGTAAAAAAAACATCTTCAGCTATTCAAGAGTTAGCAGAATTTCAACATTTGAAAGCCAAAAAAGAGCTATCAACAGGAACTTTTCAGGAGATTTCGTTTGAAGACATTCAAATAGATGATATTCTATTGGTTAATACTGGCGACAAAATCCCAACTGATGGTACTATAG
>CAXDOW010000049.1:0-13476 GCA_963991165.1 uncultured Flavobacteriales bacterium
GAGATTTCTGCCTGTCTCGTGGGCTCGGAGATGTGTATAAGAGACAGCCATTGGTATAGATCATGTTATAGGTGGTACGTTCATCTTTCTTTTTAAAGACTGCAACATGTAAAATATGTTTGCCAACAAATGTCTTCTTATCAATCTTTGTGACAACCACTTTTCCATCTTCTCTGAATACTATAATTTCATCAATATCAGAACAATCGCAAACAAACTCATCTTTTCTCAAGCTAGTTCCAATAAACCCTTCTTCTCTATTGACATACAACTTTTGATTTTTGGCAACTACTTTAGATGCCACAATGGTATCAAAAGTTTTTATCTCTGTTTTACGTTTTCTATCATCACCGTATTTCTTTTTAATTTCTTTGAAAAACTCAATAGCATATTCTGTTAAGTTAGCTAAATGATGCTTTACGTTCTCGATTTGTTCTTCTAACTTTACGATATCTTGATCGGCTTTTATGCTATCGAATTTTGAAATTCTCTTTATTTTTATTTCGGTCAATCTAACAATGTCTTCTGATGTCACCTCTCTGAGAAGATGAGCAGTGTATGGTTTTAGTCCTTTGTCGATGGCTTTAATGACGGCTTCCCATGTTTCACACTCCTCAATATCTCGGTAGATTCTCTTTTCAATGAATATCTTTTCTAAGCTAGAAAAATGCCACTTTTCTTGTAGCTCGTTTAAATTAATTTCTAACTCTTTTTTGAGAAGATCAAGTGTGTGATGAGTAGAAACTTGCAACATTTCACTCACTCCCATGAAACGAGGTTTGTTGTTTTCAATAACGCAACCTAATGGCGAAATAGATACTTCACAATCTGTAAATGAATATAAGGCATCGATGGTTTTGTCGGGTGAAACTCCTGGTGGTAAGTACACTAGAATTTCGACTCCTTCTGATGTGTTATCATCAATTTTTTTGATACGAATTTTACCTTTGTCGTTGGCTTTTAGTATGGAGTTGATGAGCGAAACTGTTGTCGTTCCGTGAGGGATTTCACTAATTTTCAGAGTTTTGCTGTCCTCCACACTTATACGAGCTCTGACTCTCACTTTTCCGCCACGTTTTCCGTCATTGTAGTTCGAAAAATCGGCCATACCTCCATTTGGAAAGTCGGGATATATTTTGGGCTTTACTCCTTTTAGTACTTTAATAGAAGCATCTATAAGTTCAACAAAGTTGTGAGGAAGAACTTTGGTGGATAAGCCCACGGCTATACCCTCCACTCCTTGAGCCAACAGAAGAGGGAATTTTATTGGAAGATTGATTGGTTCTTGGCCTCTTCCATCGTAAGTGGGAGAATAGTCTGTAATCTTTGAATTATAGACAACATCAAGTGCAAATTTAGATAACTTTACTTCGATATAACGGGCTGCGGCTGCACTATCGCCTGTCAAATTATTTCCCCAATTGCCTTGAAGATCCAGCAAAAGATCTTTTTGCCCAATCTGAACCATTGCATCGTAAATGGATGCATCACCATGAGGGTGGTATTTCATGGTATGACCAACGACATTGGCTACTTTGTGAAAACGACCATCGTCAAGATCTTTCAATGAATGAAGTATACGTCGCTGGACGGGTTTTAAACCATCTTCTATTAATGGCACAGAACGCTCTAAGATAACATATGAGGCATAGTCTAAGAACCAATTCTTGTACATGCCATTAATATGCGAAACGTCTTTAGGTAAATCGGAATTATTTGTTGATGGTTCTTTGCTCATTGTTTGACTTAGGTTACTAAATCGGTATCGTTCTCAAATCTCAAATTATCAATAATAAATTCTTGTCGTTCAGGCGTGTTTTTACCCATGTAGAACGACAACAATTCATCAACGCTCATTTTTTTGGCGATAATGACTGGCTCTAAACGCATTTCTTTGCCAATGAAATGTTTAAATTCATTGGGCGATATTTCGCCCAATCCCTTAAACCTAGTCACTTCAGGTTTTTTACCTAAACGTTGGATAGCTTTTATGCGTTCTTGCTCTGAATAGCAATAAATGGTTTCTTTCTTATTTCGAACTCTGAATAAGGGAGTTTCCAAAATGTAGAGATAACCTTCTCTAATTAGCTCTGGAAAAAACTGTAAAAAGAAAGTGATGATTAACAAGCGAATGTGCATGCCATCAACATCGGCATCGGTAGCAATAACAACATTTTTATACCTCAGTCCTTCTAATCCATCTTCTATGTTGAGGGCCGATTGAAGTAAGTTGAATTCTTCGTTTTCATATACTATTTTCTTTGTCAATCCAAAAGAGTTCAATGGTTTTCCTTTCAAGCTAAAAACGGCTTGTGTGTTGACATCTCTTACCTTTGTAATGGACCCGCTAGCAGAGTCTCCCTCAGTAATAAACAACGTAGTTTCAAATCGTCTATCTTCTTTAGGATTGTTGTAATGAATACGACAATCTCGTAGTTTTCTATTGTGAAGACTGGCTTTTTTGGCGCGTTCCTTGGCTAATTTTCTTACCCCTGCTAATGCTTTTCGTTCTTTCTCCGCTTCGATAATTTTCTTTAACAACAAATCGGCAGTTTCTGGATTTTTGTGAAGGTAGTTATCAAGATTATTTTTGATAAAATCATTAATGAACGTTCTAATAGTAATCATGCCAGGACCAATTTCATTGGAACCTAATTTTGTTTTTGTTTGTGACTCGAAAACTGGCTCGATAACTTTGATACTTACTGCTGCTATAATGCTTTGGCGAATATCTACGGCATCAAAGTTTTTTCCATAAAACTCTCGAATGGTCTTGACAATTGCTTCACGAAATGCAGATTGATGCGTTCCACCTTGTGTAGTGTGTTGACCATTTACAAAGGAATAGTATTGTTCACCATAGCCCTTTTGCGAATGCGTCATGGCAATTTCTACGTCATCGTCTTTTAAATGAATAATTGGGTAAACAATTTTTGAATCGATATTTTGTTCTAATAAATCCCGTAATCCATTTTCAGAGTATAGCTTATCACCATTGTAAAGGATGGTCAATCCAGGATTTAAATAACAATAATTCCACAACATTTTCTCGACGTATTCATTGAGAAAACGAAAATTTCCAAAAATAGCCTTATCTGGTATAAATGTCACTTTGGTACCTTTCCTAGAAGATGAGGATTCGATGGGTAAATCTGTGACGATAGTGCCGCTTTCAAACTCAGCAATTTTGCTTTGCTGTTCGCGGATACTTTGTATTTTAAAATAACTTGAAAGAGCATTAACGGCTTTAGTTCCTACCCCATTAAGTCCTACTGACTTCTTAAATGCTTTAGAATCGTACTTTGCTCCAGTGTTTATTTTGGATACACAATCTATCAACTTGCCAAGAGGAATTCCTCTTCCAAAGTCTCTAACCGTTACTTTATCCTCGCGAATACTGACCTCAATGGTTTTTCCATTGCCCATGACGTATTCGTCAATGGAATTATCGATAACCTCTTTTATCAAAATGTAAATACCATCATCAGACGATGAGCCATCACCTAATTTACCAATATACATTCCAGGACGAAGGCGAATATGCTCCTTCCAATCAAGCGAACGTATGTTATCTTCTGTGTACTGATTGTCGGCCATGAATAAATAATAGGGACAGTAAAATTAAAAAAAGCAATACTATTTTTACTTGACCGCCATTCTAGTTTATTAACAGAGTTTTCAACTAACAATCGTATATTTGCACTTGTAAATTAACTTATGATACATTACCAATTTTCATATCAAAATCCTCACAAGCACTTCATAGATGTTTCCATAACAGTAAGTACTAACAGTGAAGATATACTTACTTTTCAATTGCCAGCATGGCGTCCCGGACGTTATGAACTCGCTAATTTCTCCAAAAATATTCATCGATTTAAAGCTTTTGATGAAAATGGTAAGTCCCTTTATTTCAAGAAAGTAAATAAAGACTCGTGGAGTGTTTTTTCTAAAGGAACATCCAGTGTATCTGTTCTTTACACCTATTATGCCAATACGCTTGATGCGGGCTCAACCTATCTTGATGAACACCAATTATATGTTAATCCGGTAAATTGCTGCATGTTCATTGTTGGACGTGAAAACGAAACATCTTCTATTGAACTACACATTCCAACCGATTTCAAAGTAGCATGCGGATTGAAAACCAATGCAAATGGCCACCTAATAGCAGATAGTTATGACCATTTAGCTGAATCCCCTTTTATCGCTTCCAATAGTCTTCTATATGATTCTTATGAAGTGGATGGGATAATTTTTCATCTTTGGATTCAAGGAAAATGCCAACCAGAATTTGATAAGATAAAAAACGATTTTAGAGCATTTTCAAAAACTCAAATCAATTCCTTTGAGTCTTTTCCCGTTAGCGATTATCATTTTTTATTTCAAATTACTCCTTACACAAGCTACCATGGAGTTGAACATACCAATTCGACAGTCATTCTCATGGGCGACACCAATGATGTTTTCCAATCAAAATATAATCAGATTTTAGGTATTTGTTCTCACGAATTATATCACACTTGGAATATAAAAGCCATTCGACCTAAGGAACTAATGCCCTACGATTACACCAAAGAAAATTACACTCGCTTAGGGTATGTGGCTGAAGGGGTAACGACCTACATGGGTGATTTGATGTTGAAAAAAGCCAATGTTTTCAGTTGGGAACAATTTATATCCACGCAAAATGAAAATCTAAAACGTCATTATGAAAATGACGGCCGTCATAATCTTTCAGTTGCCGATAGTTCTTTTGACACCTGGCTCGATGGTTATCAATTGGGAATCCCTAACAGAAAAACATCCATTTATGCCGATGGTGCTTTGACAATGCTTATGATTGATTTATTTATCATTGAACATTCTCTAGGCAAACAGTCATTAAGTACGGTTATGAATACTCTATATTCAAATTTTAAACATTCTGGATACACAGAAGATGATTTTAAGAAACTATGTGTTGAATTAGGAGGTTCCAAAGTTCAATCTGTTTTCAACGACCACATCTATGGCACTAAAGACTATACAGATAGTCTGACGGATGCTCTTGCAGTAGTAGGTTTTGAACTGGGAAAAATTGAAAACCCTTCCCTTTCCGCCAAACAATTTGGCTTCATTACGGTGGTTCAAAATGGTAAGCACGTCATAAAAAAAATTCAAAATAATAGTGAAGCTGACTTTAAAAAATTATCTGTTGAAGATGAGCTCATATCAATTAACAATGTACCCACTAAAAACGAGAAGATTAATGAGTTACTTTCTAGAAATAGCGATTCTGTTAGTGTAGAAATTAAAAAACGATTCGAAACAATATCCGTTGAGCTGAATATAGGCAATTATTACACATTGTATGTAATGAGAAAAAAGAACCATTTGTCTGAAAAACAAGCCCATTACCGAAGCTATTGGGCTAACTAATTCGTATGGCTAATTTATCTAATTATTTATCTCTCATTAAATTCAGTCACACAGTTTTTGCTTTGCCTTTTGCTGTGATTGGATTTTTTCTTGCCACTCAACAGTACAAAATTGATTGGTTGACATTTTTATTAGTGATTGCATGTATGGTGTTGGCCCGCTCGGCAGCTATGGCTTTTAACCGATATATTGATAGAGATATTGACTTAAAAAATCCGAGAACAGCCACTGTACGAGAGATACCTAATGGAACGATACAAGCAAAATTTGTGTTGTTGTTTGTCATTATTTCCAGTATTGGATTTATCATTTCTACCTTTTTTATCAATTCACTGTGTTTTAAACTATCTCCTATTGCCTTAATCGTCATTTTGGTTTACAGCTACACCAAACGGTTTACTGCATGGTGTCATCTTGTACTTGGGATTGGATTGTCACTTTCTCCTTTGGGCGCTTATTTAGCTTTATCTAATCAATTTGATGTAGAGCCCTTGTTTTTTTCTACGGCTGTATTGTTTTGGGTAGCAGGTTTTGATATCATTTATTCTCTACAAGATGAAGCATTTGATTCCAAAAACAATCTAAAATCTATACCCGTCTTTTTGGGAATAAAAAAGGCAATGTTACTCAGTAAAGTCCTACACTCAATAAGTTTTTTAAGTCTATTAATGGCTGGATTTTATATTGAATTAGGCCTCTTTTATTGGATTGGGTTGTTCGTTTTTAGTTCCTTACTTATTTATCAACATCTCATTATTTTTGAAAACGATCTATCTAGAGTTAATCTCTCCTTTTTTACTACCAACGGTATAGCTTCTGTTATCTTCGGCGTTTTTGTTGTTCTCGAACTACTGATATAAGTAGTCTTTTTTTCTTAATTTCGTGACTCCAAAAAAAACGTTCAATGAGTAGCACAAAAACTGTAGAAAAAGACCTCACATTTGACGATTTTAAATCATCGGTTATTTCAGACTATGAAGTCTGCTGCCGTAGTAGAGAGATGAGTCTTTTGGGTCGTCGTGAAGTCCTTTCTGGCAAAGGCAGTTTTGGGATTTTTGGCGACGGGAAAGAATTAGCCCAAGTAGCTATGGCACGTGCCTTCAAAAAAGGCGATTTTCGCTCTGGCTACTATCGAGATCAAACCTTCATGATGGCCATTGGCGAACTTAGCGTAAATCAGTTTTTCGCTGCCTTGTACGGACATGCCGACGAGCACGCCGAACCACAATCATCAGGCCGACAAATGGTAGCTCATTTCTCCACCCATTTACTCAAAGATGATGGGAGTTGGAAAAAACTGACCGAAGAATATAATTCTGCTTCTGATATTTCGTGTACAGCAGGTCAAATGCCTCGACTCGTTGGATTGGCACAGGCCTCAAAAGTATTTAGAGAGAATCCTTTACTAAAAGAGTGGACTGATTTTTCAAATAATGGCAATGAAATTGCCTGGGGAACAATAGGAAACGCTTCCACCTCTGAGGGTCATTTTTTTGAAGCTATCAACGCCGTTGGAGTGTTGCAAGTTCCTTTGGTCATGTCTGTTTGGGACGATGGATATGGTATTTCTGTTCACTCCAAACATCAGACCACCAAAGAAAATATTTCTGAAATTTTAAAAGGTTTTCAAAGAGATAAAAAACATCCTGGATTTGAACTATTGAAAGTAAAAGGTTGGGATTACCCAGCTCTAATAGAAACCTATCAGAAAGCTCAAGAATTAGCACGAAATAAACACGTACCAGTACTGATTCATGTAACAGAAATGACTCAACCCCAAGGACATTCTACTTCCGGTTCTCATGAACGTTACAAATCAAAAGAACGTTTAAAATGGGAGTCCGATTTCGACTGTATTGAGCTTTTCAAAAAATGGATAATTTCTAATTCTTTAGCCACCGAGAGTGAATTAGATGAATTGAGAAAAAAAATAAAAAAAGAAGTATCAAAGCAAAAAAATGACGCTTGGAAGGCCTATCAAAAACCTATTCTGTCAGAATTACAAGTTGGCCTTTCACTGCTCCAAGACCTCATTAATGAAAGTGCTAATGGCGCTTTTATCAAACCAATCAAAGACCAGTTAGAACAAAATGCCAAGCTCAACCCCCATCGAAAAACTGTTTTTTCAGCATTACGCTCAGCATTGCGATTTGTAAGAGATGAAGATACCAATGCCAAGTTCTCCTTAAAAACACAGCTCAATCAATGGAAGCAAGAAAATCAAAACCGATATAGTTCTCATTTATTTAGCCAATCGGCTCAATCTATTTTCAACATAAAAGAAGTAAAACCAACGTATCAAAACGATGAGAAAGTAGATGCCCGAATTATTTTAAGAGATAATTTCGATGCTCTTCTAGCTCAACACCCTGAGGTGTTAATTTTTGGTGAAGACAGCGGACAAATTGGCGGCGTTAATCAAGGACTAGAAGGCCTACAAGATAAATATGGAGAACTTCGAGTTTCAGATACAGGAATTCGTGAAGCTACTATTTTAGGTCAAGGTATTGGGATGGCTATGCGTGGGCTTCGCCCCATAGCCGAAATCCAATATTTGGATTACCTTTTATATTGCTTCCAAGGAATGTCTGATGATTTAGCAACCTTACAATACCGTACCAAAGGGCGACAGAAAGCGCCTCTCATTATACGAACTAGGGGCCATCGTCTTGAGGGAATTTGGCATTCAGGTTCTCCAATGGGCATGATTCTCAATGGATTGAGAGGCATGCACGTTTTGGTTCCGAGAAATATGACTATAGCTGCTGGCTTTTACAACACTTTGCTTCAAAGTGATGAACCTGCCATCGTCATTGAATGTCTAAACGGTTATCGTCTAAAAGAAAAATTACCCACCAATCTAGGTCAATTTACCCTTCCAGTAGGTATTCCAGAAATAACTAAAGAAGGAAGTGATATTACTCTTGTGACTTATGGCTCAACTTGGCGTTTGGTATCTCAAGCAGCCAAAGAACTCGAACAGGTTGGCGTTTCTGCCGAAGTCATCGACGTACAAAGTTTATTGCCTTTTGACATTCATCATTCCATTGTTAAAAGTCTTAAAAAGACTAACAAAATTATTTTCATTGACGAAGATGTTTCATCAGGAGCTACAGCCTTTATGATGCAAAAAGTGTTGGAAGAACAAAACGGTTATTTTTATTTGGATAGCCAACCCCATAGTATTTCCTCAAAAGATCATCGCCCTGCCTATGGCGAAGATGGCGATTATTTTTCTAAGCCAAATAGTGACGATATTTTTGAAAAGGTGTACGACATTATGAATGAAAGTAACCCATCTCGTTTCCCCAGCTTGTGATTTATGAAGAAAGTTACCGAACAATCTTCTAATTATCAAGACTTAGAACAAATGGATCTACTGGATTTACTTCAGAATATCAATCAAGAAGATAAAAGGGTCGCTGATTGTGTGGAAAAGGAAATTCCTAATATTCACCAATTTGTTGATGCTGTAATCCCTAGAATTAAAAAAGGAGGGCGACTATTTTATATTGGAGCCGGTACTAGTGGTCGCCTTGGAATTGTGGATGCCTCGGAATGTCCTCCCACTTTTGGCGTTTCTGATAATGTCATCATTGGCATCATTTCAGGCGGAGATTCAGCTATTAGGAGAGCGGTCGAATTTGCCGAGGATAATACGACCCAAGCATGGCACGATTTACAAGAATATGATATCAAAGAACATGACTCCGTTTTGGGCATAACGGCTTCTGGAACCACTCCCTATGTGATAGGTGGTATAAAAGCTGCCAAAAAACATGGTTTGCTAACTGGTGGTTTGTGTTGTAACCTACTCTCCCCCTTGTCCATGGCTTGCCAATACCCCATTGAAGTAGTTGTTGGTCCAGAATTTGTAACTGGTTCAACCCGAATGAAAGCTGGAACTGCTCAAAAATTAGTTTTAAATATGATTTCTACCTCAATTATGATAAAGCTAGGAAAAGTCAAAGGCAACAAGATGGTAGATATGCAATTGAGTAACAATAAGTTAGTTGATAGAGGCACACTGATGGTTGCAGAATCGACTGGCTTAGACTATCAAGAGGCTAAAACCCTTTTAAATCAATCAGGCAGTGTACGTGCTGCCATTAAAAAATACACCAATGGATAAAGAAAAATTAGCTAACGGCATGATGTGGATAGCCATGTCGGTCTTTTTTATTTTCACAGCAGCACTAACTTTATATATCGGATTTTCAAAAGATAATATTTTTTTACTTGTTTTGGGTTTGGTTTTTATAGCTTGCTTGTTTTACTTTGCTTATAGGGCGTTAAAAACAACACTTGATGCTTTTTTTGACAAGAAAAAATAAATGTCCAAAATCAAATCCTAAAACGGATTAGTTGCCCATATATTGAGTTCAGTAATAAATCCTTTATCTTCCATTTCGAGAACAGAAAGTATGGAATGTGCAATTTCTTCTGGAGATAATTTATTGGTAAGAGGTTCTCTCTCCTTTCGTTCTTGGTTATAAAAAGCAGTGGTTACTTCACTAGGGTTCAACTGACACACTCGAATGTTAAAAGGGCGTAGTTCAGATTGCCAACATTGAGTAAGTGCTCTTACTGCGAATTTTGAAGCCGAGTAAACACTTCCATTAGAAAATCCTTTGACGCTAGCCGAGGATCCTATATTTATGATGCTTCCCGACTGTTGTTTTTTCATTAATGGAATGATTTCCTTAGTTAGTAAGGCCAAACCAAACACGTTGGTGTTGAAAACCTCATAAAATTGATCTTTGCTTATGTGATCTAAAGCGTCAAATGAGCCCACCCCAGCATTATTAATCAAAACATCTATTTTACCGCCTAAAAGTGATAAGCAGTGTTGGGCATTATCAGAAATACTATCTAAGTCTGAGAGGTCAAATTTGAATGGAATAGCACCAGAGAATTCGGAGGCAACTTTTAAGCGTTCCATTGAACGACCCGTAATGACCACTTTACTACCTTTTTGCACTAGTTTTTTAGCTGTCATTTTTCCAATACCTAAACTTCCTCCAGTTAATAAAATATGTTTTCCTTCTAATTTCATTTATTTAACAATAAAGTGTTTTTCAACAATACCATTCTTGTTTTGTAATAATAGTATTTGATTTGTTTTTTTGGGTATAACTCTTCCTCTTATGTCTTTAACCTTTTGAATGTTTTGTGGATTTTTGTTGTATTTTTCTAAATCAGAAACATCAAAATTTAACTTAATACCAATCGGCAAATGATCTGAAATTAAAGCATCATAGGCACTAAAGCCGTTTGAAAAATAAAATGGCATATCAATGGTCTGAACAGATTGATAAGTAGCATTAAATTCGTCAAATAACTCATTACTTATAAGAATATGATCAAGGTGAGAGGGCCACGAGGGAAAAGACCAAAGCGAGGAAGGCAAATCCAAGATAGGAAAGTCGGTAAATAAGTAATTGTCCGTATCAGATAAGATAGATCCGAATACGTTATTGGCAGAATCATCTTGGAGTAAATCATTAAAATCACCCAAAACTATGACTTGTTTATCTTCCAAATAGCTATCCACATAGGTTTTCAGTTGATTCATAGCTTGTAAACGTCTGTTTTCTTCGTCCCACTCATCTTGGGTGTTTAGTTGTCCGTTTCCGCAGCATTTAAAATGAACATTAATAAGATAAATATCAGTATCCTTTACCTTTAATTGTAGTAACAAAGGCGGACGACCAGCAAACATATTATTGTAAGAAGAGGAAGAATAAATGGGTAAATAGTTCACCACTTCAAGATTATTTTTTACCAAATAAGCCAACTTCAAATTAGAATAATAATCAGGTGATATAAAGGATGAATAACCCTCTAATTTAAGGTCGAGATTTTGAAAAGCCACAACATCATTTATTTCTTGCAAGGCATATACATCAGCATTCATACTTGCCATAGCCAAAGCGACAGAATCTATGGTGTACTGTCCATTTTTTGGGAAAAACTCAAGATTCCAACTAACTACTTCAAAGTTATTATCGTCCCCATAAGAGATATGACTTAGACTCTGAGAGTTTAAAGTGAAGGTAAGGCAAACAAAAAATATAACAATTAAATATTTCAAGAAAAAATGTACAAAGGTTATTGAATTAGAACCATTATTCGTTCGATAAATGACGCACTACTCAGCTGTAAAAAATATAGTCCATTAGCTAAGTCGTCTTTACTAAATAAGATATGATTATCAGAAGTAGTTGATATATGTTTAACCATTATTCCTTTGACATCAAAAAGGTGTACATCAACCGTTTCTTCATTTGGATTATAAAAATGAACCATTGATTGCGAACGCATTGGATTAGGATAAATAAGAACTTCTTTTCGATTAAATTCTGTCACTAGAGAAGTTTGCTGAACCGTCACTTCAATACAGTATTCTTGTCCTTCACAGGGCTGTCCATCGCAATCCAGAGTCTCGGTAACACAAATGGTTGAACTACCAAAGTTTGACGACCAGTCAACTGTTATTTGAGAGCTTTGCTGACCGGAAACAATTGTTCCTAAAGACGAAACGGTCCAAGAATAAGAAGATTGAGAATTACTTGGAACAGAATAGCTAGTAGAACTTTCAGCTTCTACCATGTTACCACCTGAAATAGTTAAAGCTGATAATTCGCAAATATCTAAATCTAAAACGGCCGTTGAATCACAGCCAAAAACCGAAATGGTATTATATTCATAAAGACCATCAGAATCATATTCTACACCGTTCCAAAAATAAGAATTACAGGAAACTACAGAAGTAGTTGAGCTTAAATTGTCCAGAATAGTAGCTTGTAACATAATTATTGTATCGCATCCATTTGGATTTATTAAGGTATCAATGAAACTGCCTGTTTCAGTAATCAATTGATCATACCAACTAAACGAGCTACAACTGGTGGAATCGATTTGTAAAAGAGGATACTCTAAAACAGTTAAATTTAGATATACCAAAGAATCGCAACCGCTTAATGTTTGAGATTCAAACAAATAGCTACCACTTTCTGAATAGATTGAATCATTCCATTGAAAATCTCCACAGGATGTGATATCTTCAAAAACAATTGTAGAGTCGCTAATAACCAAATCTAAAGTGAGTACTGAATGACAGCCATCAGTATTGATATAGTCATAATCATAAACACCTGATGAGTCATAAAGTTGATTGTTCCACTCATAGGCATCACAGCTGTAAATTTGTATGGTATCAAAAGATGAATAAAAAAGCGACAGGTTGAGTGTGACAATTGAATCACAGTTATCACTATTGATGAAAGACTCTGTGTATTCACCACTGACTATATAAGTTGAATCATTCCATAAATAAGAGTTACAGGTATCTATATCTAAAGAAAGAGATTCATTAGCAATTGTCAAATGTAAATTTACTAACGAGTCGCATCCATTAGAACTAGTAAATGTGGTGCTATAATCGCCACTTTCGCTATAAATAGTACCATTCCATTGGTATGAATCACACTCAAGTACAGTATCAGTATATGTATCATAATTCATTATGGTTAGGTGCAAAACTTCTCTTGGGCATGCCTCCTCACTAGGAAAGTAATAGGTTCCAGTTTGATTGTAAATAACTGAATTCCATACATATATATCACATTCAACAGCTTCAAATATAGAATCGGAAATACAATTATTATTATCGTAATTGGCAGTGGAATCGTAATTACATGCTAATGGATCAGTGCAACCTTCAATGTCACAAATACCATCATTATTTAAATCGTTATCAACAATTTGACCATTTTCGCATTCCTCACAAAGGTTGGTATCAGGAATTACACAACTAGAATCATCATCACTAGCATAAACATCGTAATTACAGGCTAAAGGATTCGTGCATCCAGGTATTTCATCTTCATCGCAAACACCATCTAAATCTAAATCATAAGTTACCAATTGACCATTCTCGCATTCCTCACAAAGGTTGGTGTCAGGAATTACACAACTAGAATCATCATCAGTAGCAGAAACATCGTAATTACAGGCTAAAGGATTCGTGCATCCAGGTATTTCATCTTCATC
>CAXDOW010000050.1:0-13400 GCA_963991165.1 uncultured Flavobacteriales bacterium
AATTATATGTTTGGTTTATAGAACAACACCCCATTTTTCAGGCCTTGTTGGCTGGGTTATTTACTTGGGGTCTAACCGCATTGGGTGCAGCGTTGGTCGTTTTTTTCAATAAGACCAATCGAAAATTACTTGACGCCTCTCTTGGTTTTACGGGTGGAGTTATGATAGCAGCCAGTTTTTGGTCATTATTATCGCCAGCAATAAGCTATGTAGAAATGCAAAATGAAATGGGCACTTCCAATCTTCCCTCATGGTTCCCACCGGCCATTGGATTTTTTATGGGGGCTATATTTTTATTTTGGCTAGACAAAATTATTCCTCACCTGCACCTATTCAAAAAAGTGGAAGATGCCGAAGGATATCCAACCAAGTGGAAGAAAACAATTCTGTTAGTTTTAGCCATAGCTCTGCATAATATTCCTGAGGGATTAGCCGTTGGCGTGGCATTTGGTGCTATTGCTCACGGAATACCTGGTTTTGAAATTGGCGCAGCTATTGCTTTAGCCATTGGAATAGGTATTCAGAATTTCCCTGAGGGCTTTGCTGTTTCCATGCCCTTGAGACGACATGGGGCTAGTCGATGGAAGAGCTGGAAATGGGGTCAGATGTCAGCCATAGTAGAACCCATTTTTGCCATTATTGGTGCCGCAACAGTCATGTATGCCTTGCCTGTTTTACCTTATGCTTTGGCGTTTGCCGCTGGTGCCATGATTTTTATTGTGGTGGAGGAAGTGATACCTGAAAGTCAAAGTGGTGGAAATACTGATATTGCCACTATGGGCTTAATTGCTGGTTTTATAGTAATGATGATTTTGGATGTGGCTCTAGGATAAAATCCGTACCTTCGCTCCATCATGAAGTCGGTAAATATCCAAAATAAGAAAGCCCGTTTTGAATACCAACTACTAGACAAATTTGTAGCAGGGTTACAATTGACTGGAACGGAGATCAAGTCCATACGTTTGAGTAAGGCCTCAATTACCGAGTCGTATTGTACGTTCAAAGAGGATGAACTTTTTATAATTGGCATGAATATAGAAGAATACTCTCATGGCACTTATGCTAATCATCAACCCAAACGCGACAGAAAATTGCTCTTAAACCGACAAGAACTCAACAAAATTCAGAAAAAATTGAATGACGTAGGACTAACCGTTGTTCCTCTCAAATTATTTTTGAACGAAAAAGGTTGGGCAAAACTCGACATTGCTGTTGCCAAAGGAAAAAAACTACACGACAAACGCCACACCATAAAAGATAGAGACATTCAAAGAGATATGGATAGAGCTAGAAAATAAAAAAGCCCCTCAAATGAGGGGCTTTTACAATTTTAAGAAAATAAGAAACGAATTATTTATCGTCTTTTACTTCTTCAAAGTCAACATCGGTTACGTCATCAGGACCACCTTCCGATTTGTTATCACCCCCCTCTTGGGTAGGTTGTTGCTCTTGAGTGGCTTTATACATTTCCTCAGAAGCGGCAGTCCAAGCCGTATTGATGGTTTCCATAGCAGAGTCAATAGCAGCCAAGTCTTTACTTTCGTGGGCTTTTTTCAAGCCCTCCAGTGCCTCTTCGATTGGCTTCTTTTTATCGTCCGATAATTTATCGCCATAGTCTTTGAGTTGCTTTTCGGTCTGAAAAATCATTGCATCGGCTGCATTGACTTTTTCCACTTGTTCTTTGGCTTGCTTGTCGGCATCGGCATTGGCTTCAGCTTCCTTTTTCATGCGTTCGATTTCATCGTCAGACAATCCTGAGGAGGCCTCAATTTTAATGGTTTGCTCTTTGCCAGTGGCTTTGTCTTTGGCCGACACATTTAGAATACCGTTGGCATCGATATCAAAAGTTACTTCAATTTGTGGTACGCCTCGTGGTGCAGGGGGAATATCAGCTAGCTGAAAACGTCCAATGGTTTTATTATCAGCAGACATAGGTCTTTCGCCTTGAAGTACATGAATATCTACTGCTGGTTGATTGTCGGCTGCTGTAGAAAACACTTCCGACTTCTTTGTGGGAATGGTGGTGTTTGATTCTATCAGTTTGGTCATTACCCCACCCATAGTTTCTATACCTAAAGATAGTGGCGTGACATCTAGCAAGAGAACATCTTTCACATCGCCTGTCAACACCCCACCTTGAATGGCAGCACCAATAGCTACTACTTCATCTGGATTAACACCCTTTGAGGGTTCTTTACCAAAAAACTCCTTGACTATGGTTTGAATAGCAGGGATACGCGTGGATCCTCCAACAAGAATGACTTCATCGATATCACTCGCAGAAAGACCAGCATCCTTGAGTGCTTGTTTGCACGGTTGAATAGTTGCTTGAATCAATTTATCAGCTAATTTTTCAAACTGAGCACGTGTCAAAGTTCTTACTAAGTGCTTTGGTCCAGAGGCCGTTGCCGTTATATAAGGCAAGTTGATTTCCGTTTGAGCACTAGATGACAATTCAACCTTAGCTTTTTCAGCCGCTTCTTTCAATCGCTGAAGTGCCATTGGATCTTTTCGTAAGTCCATATTTTCTTCGGACTTAAATTCTTCGGCCATCCAGTCGATGAGAACTTGGTCAAAATCATCACCTCCCAAATGCGTATCGCCATTAGTTGATTTTACTTCAAAAACACCATCACCTAATTCCAAGATGGAAATATCAAAAGTACCACCTCCGAGGTCAAAAACAGCGATGGTTTGATCTTTATCGGACTTATCCAATCCGTAAGCTAAAGCCGCTGCGGTGGGCTCATTGATAATCCGACTAACCTTGAGCCCGGCTACTTCACCAGCTTCTTTGGTGGCTTGTCGTTGTGCGTCGTTAAAATAGGCCGGTACAGTAACAACAGCTTCTTTGACCTCTTGACCTAAATAATCCTCGGCTGTTTTCTTCATTTTTTGAAGAATCATAGCGGATATTTCTTGAGGAGTATATTTTCTATCATCAATTTGTACGCGGGGGGTATCGTTATCTCCTTTCACAACAGAATAAGGCACTCTTTCGGCTTCTTTTTTCACATTTGAAAACGATTCTCCCATAAAACGCTTGATGGAAGCAATAGTTTTTTGTGGATTAGTAATGGCTTGTCTTTTGGCCGGATCGCCCACTTTTCGTTCGCCGCCTTCTACAAAGGCCACGATGGAAGGGGTGGTACGTTTCCCTTCACTATTAGGAATAACCACTGGCTCATTTCCCTCCATTACTGAGACACACGAATTGGTGGTTCCTAAATCAATTCCAATTATTTTACTCATTTTATAACTTTTTTGTGATTTGCATTATTACGCTTTAAGTTAGATGCAAAGGGTATGCCAAAGAATCAAAAGGTGTCAAAAAATCAGAAATATTGCCAATATGGCAGTTTAGGGCTCAATAAAGTTGAGTTGGTTGGTCAAATCACCATTAGCTAGTTCTATGAGTGACATCACATCAAGAGATTTACCTGTTTGTTGAGCATGAAGCCTTGAGGAAAATACACCACGGCCATTTTCAATATTGGTATAAGTGGGCGGGTCTTGAAATAGAACATTGGGTAAATTATTTATTTCAATGTATTGAGCGACTTCGTTACCTCCCACGATAAATAAAAAGTCAACACCTCCCAACCAGTAGTCAAATTCAGGGGAGCCATCTTTTAATTCTTTAGCGTTTATACGTTGAACATTGGGGTCTAGTGGAATCGAATTAGCCACAAAATAATAAAAACTTTCTCCAGTTATGTACAACTCCATAGATGAACCTCCCGAAAGATCGGGTGCGTACATTTGAGGGAATTGATTATCAATATAAAGGCGTTGTACCTCTCCTGTGTTTAGGTTTTTTTCGTAGTAGTAAAAACGCAAAAATGGCTTGTATATCTTCCCACTTCTTGATGACGACCAAGCCAGTTTATGACGACGGTACTCATTATTTTTGAAAAATTTTATCTCATCAGAAAAACCAGGGCTAATTTCTAAGGGCTCTACCAATCGTGTTTGAGAACGAGCCTCGTAAGCTGTTTGAGGATTGTGAATATATAAATGATAGATTAACGATTCATCCAATGTTTCTGTCGTGATGTATTCCACCGAATATTCGGTAGAAAAAATAGTATCGAAACCCATATTGAAGCGACTATCTGTTAATTGATAGTCCAAGGAAATGCGTTGAATAGTATCGCCATCGTCATTCAAACCGTAAAGAAAAACGTCTATTTCATTGTCGGCATAGTAAAACGAGTCTGGTTCTTGTGCCATTTCGTAGGCACTTTGTTGTCCCAAGAAAGCTTTGTATATAATCACCCTTTGAGTATCTACCGTTTGGTCTAACAAGCCATAGACTACCGCCGTTTCTTTCCAAGGGGCATTGACTTCAAAGTCCGTTTCACATGAAAATAAGAATACGGTGGCTATCAGTAAATATAAAAGGGTGCTTTTCACATTTGCAAATTTAGGATTTTAATTTTGTTTTATCACTCTGTTTCTGTAAATGAATTAGAACGCTTTTCTATTTTGATATTTTCTAAAACTGTCTTTTCAATAATAAAAATGTAAATAGGTATATTTGACGAACTAATTGAGATAATCAATGACTGATAAACAAAAGGTTTACAAGAAAATCACTACCCATTCGCTACTAGAGATGAAGCAGAATAAGGAAAAGATATCCATGCTGACAGCTTATGATTATACGTTAGCAAAAATTGTCGATTCTGGAGGCATAGATGTCATTTTGGTAGGGGACTCTGCTTCAAATGTGATGGCCGGTCATGAAACCACCTTGCCCATTACACTGGATCAAATGATTTATCACACGGCCTCAGTAGTGAGAGCTGTGGACAGAGCTTTAATAGTAGCCGACATGCCCTTTGGAACATACCAAGGAAACTCAAAAGAAGCACTAAATTCTGCTATTCGCATAATGAAGGAAACAGGAGCACACTCGGTAAAATTGGAAGGTGGTAGTGAAATTTTAGAATCTATAGAACGTATTCTAACGGCAGGAATTCCCGTTATGGGTCACCTTGGATTAACACCTCAATCGATATATAAATTTGGGACATATACCGTCCGTGCTAAAGAAGAGGAAGAATCAAAAAAACTAATAGAAGATGCCTTGCTTTTAGAAAAAGCAGGTTGTTTTGCCATTGTTCTTGAAAAAATTCCAGCCCAATTAGCCAAGAAAGTGGCCCAAAAGTTAAGCATTCCAATCATTGGTATTGGCGCTGGTAACGAAGTCGATGGTCAAGTGTTGGTACTACACGATATGATAGGTATGACCCATGAGTTTAATCCGCGTTTTCTAAGAAGGTATTTAAACCTTTATCAAGATATTAAGGGGGCTGTCAAACAATATGTCTCCGATGTTAAAACACTAGAGTTCCCTAACGAAAAAGAACAGTACTGATGATTGACGTCCTTTATGAGGATAATCACATCATAGCCGTCAACAAAAAACCCTCTGACATTGTTCAGGGTGATAAGACGGGTGACACTCCACTTTCAGAATACGTGAAAGATTTCCTTGTTGAGAAATACCAAAAGAAAGGTCACGCTTTTTTAGGAGTCGTACATCGATTAGACAGACCTGTGAGTGGAGTGGTGGTATTTGCCAAAACAAGCAAAGCTCTCAGTCGTCTAAACCAACTCTTTAGAGAGAAAAATGTCAAAAAAACCTATTGGGCCGTGGTCAAAAATAAACCTCCTAAAACGAGCGACACCCTCATTCATTTTCTTTTAAAAAATCAGGTTAAAAATAAATCTTTTGCCTTTTTAAGAGAAGAAAAAAAGGCATTACGTTCTGAGTTAAGCTACAAACTCTTAAAATCACTCGAGCGTTATTACTTGTTAGAAGTTAATCCAAAAACAGGACGACACCATCAGATTAGAGTCCAATTATCCAAAATAGGATGCCCCATCAAAGGTGACTTAAAATATGGCTTTGACAGAAGCAACAAAAATGCTAGTATTCATTTACATGCTAGAAGTATTGAGTTTATTCATCCAATTAAAAAAGAAGCGATTTGTATCATCGCACCAACTCCTGAAGACAACATTTGGTTGGCGTGTGAAAAAAATTAAATGGGATCGACATCTATTTCAAAACGAACGGCACGGTATGGCTTGGATTGATTTAAACTTTGAATTACGTTCATTAAATAGCTTTTTGACTTGTTCAAAGAAACTCCTGGTCCTATTTTTAATAATATCTTTTTGATAAAGCGATTCTTAATTCTTGAAACTGAAGGATATTCGGGACCTAAAACCTGTTCTTTAAAAGTGGCTCTTAAATGAATAGCTAAATCTCTAGCTGCCTGATTAGTCAATTCTAAATTTTTATGTTTGACAGAAATAGAAATTAGCTTACAAAAAGGAGGATAATTAAATGCCTTTCTTTCAGTCATTTGGGTCTGATACATGGCACTAAAATCGTTTTTTTGAACAGCTTGAATAATATCGTGATCAGCCGAATAAGTTTGGATGATGACTTTACCTTGTTTTCCTTTTCGGCCAGCACGTCCAGCCACCTGAGACATCAGCTGAAAGGATCGTTCAAAAGAACGAAAATCAGGAAAATTTAACACCCCATCAGCATTAATAATGCCTACCAACGACACGTTTTTAAAATCAAGTCCTTTGGTAATCATCTGTGTCCCAATTAGAATATCGATGGTTCCGTTTTCAAAGTCAGTGATAATTTGATCGTAGGCATTTTTTTTCTTGGTAGTGTCTAAATCTAATCGGCTAATTTTTGAAGATGGGAAAAATGGTTGTAACTCCTCCTCTATCTTTTCAGTACCGTATCCCTTAACATTCATTTCATTACTCCCACACGAGCGACAGTTTTTGCTAATAGGTTCAGTGTGACCACAATAATGGCATTTTAAAACGTCTTGATTTTTATGATAGGTCAGACTTACATCACATGAAACACATTGTGTAGTAAAGCCACAAAACCCACACATATTTAAGGGTGCGAAACCACGTCTGTTCTGAAATAAAATAACCTGCTTCTTTTTCTCGAGAGCTTCATTGATATGGTCTAATAAAATAGGCGAGAAAGCCCCTTTCATCAACTTTCTATGGGACCAATACTTGATATCTACAATATCTATTTCTGGTAATTTGACACCACCATAACGTTCATTTAGTTCTACCAAACCATATTTTTTGGATTGGGCATTGTAATAGCTCTCCAACGAAGGAGTAGCTGAAGCTAAGACAACTTTGGCATCATGAATCTGAGCGTATTTGATGGCCGTATCTCGGGCATTGTATTTTGGAACAGAATGGTGCTGTTTAAACGTTATTTCGTGTTCTTCGTCAATGACAATAAGCCCCAACTGTTTGAAAGGCAAAAAGAGTGCTGATCGAGTACCCAAAACCACCGAAAAACGATTAGTATTTTTTACTTCATTCCATATTTCCATTCGTTCATTATTAGAAAATTTGGAATGATAAACAGCAATAGAATCACCAAAATGCTGCCTCAGTCGTCTTATTAATTGTGTGGTAAGCGCAATCTCAGGCAATAGGTAAAGAACCTGTTGATGGTTCTCAATAACTTCTTTTATTAATTGAATCAGTACCTCGGTTTTACCACTCGAAGTAACGCCATGAAATAAGACCACGTTTTTAGTAGCCAAGCTGTTTTTTAGGGCTGCATGAGCCAACACTTGCTGAGGACTTAATGTTAGAGGCAAAGGGCTATGTTTTACTACTTCGTGAAGACGTGATACTTCTTTTTCGAAGGTTTTAAAAATTCCCTTTTTAATTAGTGCATTTAAGCAAGCATGGTTAGAATTTGAATGACGCAAAAGAAATTGGACACTCATTTCACTGCTAGTTTTCTCGTTGCTAAGTTGAATGAATTGTTGAAGTAGTTGCCACTGTTTGGGTGCTTTTTTTATTATATCAGTATTATCGACCAATGGTGATGCTAGCATGACCATTCGTTGACGCTTGGATTTGTATCGTTCAGTAACTTCCTCAAAAGTTCCTATAATATTTTTAGAAATTAAAGCATTGATAACTGGAAAAACAGAGGTTTTTGACAAAAGCTTGGAAACGTCATGAAAAGTTAACTCGGATTTATTTTCCAACGCATTCATCACCATTTGTTCCTTTTCTGTCAATATTGAGATAGGGTTATCTGAGGGTATCTTATGAATTTTTGTTTGACTACTCAACTTTAAAGCTGATGGTAGAGCGGCATTCATCACATCTCCCAAACCACAACAATAATAAGTCGATATCCATTCCCAAAGAGAAAATTGGGTGGGTGAAATGATGGGTTGTAAATCTAAACGTTCGAAAATAGGTTTTGCCCTATAATTTTGGGGTTCACGCTTGTGTGTCCGATATACGATGGCTGTGTACACTTTTTTGTGTCCAAAAGGAACGATAACTCGCATACCATTTTCTACTTCCTCTAGATTTGGTGGAATTTCGTACGTAAAAAGACCGTTTAATGGAATTGGTAATATGACATCTGCAAATCTCACAACCAACAAAGATGAAAAAAAATGCTTTATAAAATAACCACCTATTAACGATATATAGCCCGCAAAAAAATTATCGAATTAAATTCACCGTTCCTGACTTATTGACAAGTTGTGCATCTTTTCCATAAGCTTTAAAATGATATGTATAGACGCCAGTTTGAACTGTTTCTTGATTAAATGTTCCGTCCCAAAAGGTATTTATATCGGTAGTAGAAAATACCTGTTCGCCCCAACGGTTATATATTGACATTTCGAACGAAATGACATTCTTACCTCGTATCAAAAAGAAATCGTTTATTTTATCGCCATTAGGAGTAAACGAATTTGGAATAAAGATTTGAAGATGGCAACCTACTTCGATACTTATTGAATCTTTTTCTTGGCAGTTATAAGGAAAACTGTAGTATATCCAATTGCCCCCCAAATAGGCATTATTTGGATGAAAATTTTGGTCTAATCCCACGCCTTTTCCTCGCCAAACACCACCAGGGGTAAGAGCTTCTAAGACAATCGGTGGATCGACAGCACAAACGATGGTATCGATGTTGGTTGTAATATCTGGGTTTAGTAATTCTTTATGTGAAATGGTAGCACTCCCTTTATTATCAATAGAAATACATCCATTTGAATCAACGGCTTTTTTAACGGTATAAGTGCCCGAATCGGTCGTGAAAAACGAAAATGGGGAATGCGTTAAATCAGTAAAAACCCTGTCGTAATATCCATTGTTGATATACACACTAAAAGGTAGCAAATCAGTATTAACTTCCACAATAATTTCGGCACTATCTTCTGGACAAATGAGTTGACTTTCGCTAATGTATGTAGTAGGTAACGATATTTTTGAAATAGGTGATTTCCCATCAAAAGTACCTTGACAAAACGAATCTTTTAAAGCGGTTAATTGATAATTTCCAAAATGATTTGCTTGAATGGTATATGCTAAGCTATTAGAATTATCATGGTACATATTTGTACCGTCGGTGTACGTAAAGCTAAAAGGAGGTTGTCCAGTAAAAATAATGTTAAGTGGCACATCGACGACTTCCCCATCACAAAAACGTCCATCACCTCTTAATACTGCCGTTGGGGTCTCTATCTCATTTACATCGATTTGGGTTATTACTTCACAATTATCAACTCCTTTGGAAGTAACTGAATAGTGTCCTGGTCCTACTATTATTTGGGAAGTAGTTTGACCAGTACTCCACAAATAGGTAAAGGGCGGTTGACCATCAGTGATGGCTCGTGCTGTAATTCTATCTGTCACACAAATGGAAGTATCAAGCGAAAAAGTTGATGAAGGCCACTCCACTACTACTGTATCGGATTTAATCACACAATTATCATTACTTGCTTGAAACCAATAACTACCTGGGCCTACAAGTATTGACAGGCTAGTGTCATTGGTATTCCATAACACATCGTAATCAATGTCTGACTCAATTTCTGCTGACAGGGTAACTTCTTCTCCACAATTAACTAGAATACGGTTGCTGTCTTGACCAAGATTATTAGAAATTCCACCACTCCCCGTAGAAAAACTATTTTTTTCAAAGAGAACATAAGATGATAGAACATTATCAGTACCATCAGCTATAGCCAATCTTATATGATAAGTCTCACCACATTGCACTTCAGCTGATGCTATCATTGGAACTGTAAAACCATCCGCACCTCCAACAGAAACCATAGCTTGATTACCAACAAAGTATTGTGCGTTATATGCTGCATTAACCGAAGATACCGTAATGGGTAATATTGCTCCCAACGAATTATTTTCTTGACTTTCAAAGGTTGCGATATTAATACTACCATTTGGATAGCCCGCAGGACTAGCATATGGCCCAGTTATACCAGGACCAGAAAGAAAAAAACCAAACACGTCATTAAATTCAGTATTCTCAAACGCAAAATACTCAGCTGTTGCAAAAATGTATCGAAAATTGATTTCGTTACCACTTGGGATAAATTCGAATTCTAAAATAGCAATATCATTTATCGTGTTAACAGAAAAAGCTTGACCAATTAAAGGTGGAACGCTATTAGCAATATTGAGTAAGTCAGGATCAGTCACCAACGGAACTTGATTAACTGCATCTTGCGGATCTTGAAAACCTGGTGATAATGGGGCAACACCTCCTGTAGAAATGACAACACCAGCATCAAAACCTAAATTGGAATTTGAACCATCGAAAAAACCTATCTGAATTGGATCACCATGAAAATTATGATTTGAACTTTGAACTTGTGAGGACAATAAAACATCATCTATTAAAAAACTCACATCATTATAAGGAGCCGAATTGTCAACCACCAATTGTGAATAAAGAACAATTGGGAAAGAAAATAAAAGAAATAAAATATGAATTTTTTTCATGCCTCTAGTTTATTCTAATAACTAAAGGCGAATGTATGAAAAAATTATCGGATTAAATTAATAACTCCTGACTTTTTGACAAACTGAGCATCTTTCCCATAGGCGTTGAACACATAAGAATAGGTTCCTGTTGGAACAACTTTTCCATTAAAAGTACCATCCCAAGTAGCATTTATGTCATTCATTTTAAACATTAACTCGCCCCATCTGTCATAAATCGACATTTCAAATGAAATCACATTATTTCCACTAACAGAGAATAATTCATTTTCATCATCTCCATTTGGGGTAAAGCCATTAGGCACAAATATGGACAAATCACATCCAACTTCTATAGCAATAGAGTCTGTTTCGTTACAGTTAGTTGGAAAGCTGTAGTAGATCCAATTAGTTCCAATATAGGCGTCCGCTGGATAATAATAATTATCAAAACCGAGTCCTTTTCCTCGCCATAATCCACCGGGCGTCAAAGCCTCTAATTGAAATGGTTCATCAACAGCACATATTACTGTGTCTAAACTCGTAATAATATCTGGATTTTTATACTCTTTAAGAGAAATGGAAACATTTCCTTGATTGTCGACAGAATAGCATCCTCTTGAGTCAATAACTCTGTCAACGTAATAGGTAGATGGCTCAGTAAGGTAAAAAGTAAAAATATTTTCATTAATGGATGAGTATAGTCGATTGTAATCACCATTGTTTAGAAGCATATTGTAAGGTAAAGCATCAGACTCAACATTGAGAGTAACTTCTACACTATCTCCTGGACAAATGACATCTCCACCGCTAATGGTAGTCCTTGGCAAAGTATAACTTAATATGGTAGCTGAACCATCAACCGAGCCGCTACAATTTGCATCATTTACGGAAAGTAAACTGTATTGACCAACCGTCGAAGCATTGATGGTCTGATTGTCAAAAAAAGCTGTGTCGTTATAAGTAGATGTTCCGTCAGAATAATCAAAGTAGTAAGGGGGCGTACCAGTAAATTCTAATGACAATGGAATACTAAACGATTGGCCTTCACAAATGGTGCCGCCTCCACTTACAGATGCCGTAGGTCTTACAATAGAATTTACAACAATGGTATCTTGACCTGTACATCCATTTACATCGGAAACGGTAAGAATATAGTTGCCAGCTGGCGCAGAAATGGATGAAGTACTTTGACCCGAACTCCAGCTATAACTTACGGGGGGTGTGGCTTGAAGAAAAATAGGTTCGATGGTAACTTCATCATTGACACAAACAACTAAGTCATCACCTAAGTCCACATCTGTTGTATTTAATTCGACCACATAGAAAGTATCTGACAAGACAGTACAGTTGTTACCGCTAGTGGCTTCAACCACATATTCGCCTTCTCCAACAGTAATTGTTGAACTACTTTGGCCCGAATTCCAAGCATATGTAAACTCTGTAGAGCCTGATATTTGCGCCGTTAAATCAACGGTAGTACCACAATCAATTAGAATATGGCTCGAGTCTTGCTGAAGACTATTTGTTATCTCTAAATAAGGAGAAGAAAAACTATTTTCTTCAAGAAAAACATAGGAAGATAGACCTGTATCAGTACCATCTGCTATGGCTAAACGAATGTGGTAGGTCTCGCCACACTGAACTGCAGCAACGGCAGACATCACTACCGTAAAGCCATCCGCATCACCAACAGTTGTTAATGCTTGGTTGTCGACAAACAGTTGAGGATTATAAACTGAAGCACCACTCCAATCGTCTGGAAAATTACAAATAGAAGAAATCGTAATAGGTAATTCAACTCCCAATGAGTTAGCTTCTTGACTTTCAAAAGTAGCGATATTTATACTCCCATCTGGAAAACCTACTGGACTAGCATATGGACCCACAATACCTGGACCTGAAATGAAAAATCCAAATACATCGTTAAATACTGAGTTTTCATAACCAAAATATTCTTGTGAGCCAAAGACATATCTAAAGGAAAGCGTGTCACTACTAGGCACAAAATCAAATTCTAAAACAGCCACATCATTAATACTACCTACCGTAAAATTTTGACCTATTAATCCTGGAACACTATTAGCAACATCTAACAAATCAGGATCAGTTACTGCTGGCATAACATCTACAAAATCGCCAAAACCAGCAAAATTAGGGTCCAAAATAGCTATATCGCCCGAAGCCATAACTATTCCACTGTTGAGGCCAATATTGGATGCTGAACCATTAAAAAAACCAATTTGAATAGAATCACCTTGAAAGCTATGATTGAAGGCGTTTACACCAGTACCTAAAAGGACATCGTTTACTAAATAAACAGGACTATCATACGGAGGTGTTCTATCAACCGTCATTTGAGCATAAGCGGTAAAACTTAAGAAGTAAAAAAATATAAATAACCTATTCATTAATAATTAATTTCTCACTAAAAATCTTTTCGTTTGAACTTATTGAAATGTAATATATTCCAGGCGTAAGATTTCCACCGCTAATATAGGAAGATTTCTCAAATGTTTGTTGTTGCACAATACGTCCTCTTGAGTCTATCAACTTAAAGC